>QJVM01000082.1 GCA_003235715.1 Nitrospirota bacterium | reverse complement strand
GCCTCCAAGAACGGGTTCAAGGTTGAAACGACACGGTTCGATTTTGGAGCCGAGCGGTACCTCAGAACCGGGGAGACGCTTCCGCCGTCGGCCCTCGATGAATTTCGCAAGTTCAACGCCATGTACCTTGGCGCGATCGGACACCCGGACGTAAAACCGGGTATTCTTGAGACCGGAATCCTGTTGACGATCCGCTTTGCCCTGGACCAGTACATCAATCTCCGGCCCGTCAAGCTCTATCCCAACATTGAAACGCCGCTCAGGGACAAGGGGCCTGAAGATATCGATTTTGTGGTGGTCCGTGAAAACACCGGCGGCATCTATACCGGTCATGGGGGCGCTACCCGGGTAGGCACCCGTGAAGAGATTGCGACCCAGTTGATGGTCTATGACCGACGCACGGTGGACCGGTGCCTGAAGTATGCCTTTGATTTGAAGAAGAAGAGAAACCCCAGGAACCCCAAATATGCCGAGAAACCCATAACCCTGGTCCACAAGAGAAACGTGCTGACTCATTGCGGGGATCTGTGGTACCGCGCCTTCGAGGAAATGGGTGCAGCCCAGTATCCCGAGATCAAGCGCGACTACAACCATGTGGATGCCGCCAATATGTGGTTTGTGAAGAACCCGGAATGGTTCGACGTGGCCGTGACAGAGAATCTTTTCGGCGATATCATCACCGACCTCGGGGCCATGATCCAGGGAGGGCTGGGCGTAGCGGCCGGCGGCAACATCAATCCTGAGGGCGTGTCCATGTTCGAACCCATGGGAGGCAGCGCCCCCAAGTACGCCGGGAAGAACGTCATCAACCCCATGGCCGCCATCAGCGCCGTCATGATGATGCTGGACACGCTCGGCGAAACCAGTGCCGCTGAGCAGGTGGAAACCGCGGTGGTGACGGTCATGCAGAAGATGAAGAGCCAGGCCGCCGGACGAATGGGATTCAGCACAACCGAGGTCGGAGACCTTGTGGCCAGTCTGATTTGAGAGAGGTCAGGACATGATGAAGGTGGGATTTGTCGGGTGGAGAGGCATGGTGGGATCGGTCCTCATGGGGCGGATGCTCGAGGAGAAGGATTTTGCGGGGATCGAACCGGTCTTCTTCACAACCTCCAACGTGGGAGGGAAAGGCCCGGACATAGGCCGGGAGGTCCCGTCCCTGGAGGACGCCCGGAACATCGCGGCGCTGAAGGAAATGGATACGGTCGTTTCCTGTCAGGGTGGAGAGTATACGGGCGACGTCTTTCCAAAACTCCGGGAGGCTGGCTGGAAGGGTTACTGGATTGATGCCGCTTCGACCCTCCGGATGGACAAGGACTCCGTCATTATTCTCGATCCCGTAAACCGGAAGGGGATCGATTCCGCGCTTTCGGCCGGCATCCGGAATTTCATCGGCGGCAACTGTACCGTTTCGCTGATGCTGATGGCCCTTGGCGGACTCTACGAGCAGGGGTTGGTGGAATGGATGAGTGCGATGACCTACCAGGCCGCCTCCGGTGCCGGAGCCAACAATATGCGGGAGTTGATCCGGCAGATGGGCTCGGTCCACGGACACGTCCGGGAATTGCTGGACAACCCTGCCTCCGCAATCTTGGAGATCGATCGCAAAGTGTCCGACCATATCCGCTCCGACAGCTATCCTCGGGAATTTTTTGGAGTGCCCCTGGCTGGTTCCCTGATTCCCTGGATCGACAAGGAGTGGGAGAACGGACAGAGCAAGGAGGAATGGAAGGGGCAGGCGGAGACCAACAAGATTCTCGGAAGAGAAGCCCATCCGATCCCCATTGATGGGACCTGCGTCCGTATCGGCGCCATGCGCTGTCACAGCCAGGCGCTGACCATCAAGCTCAAATGGGATGTTCCCCTGGACGAAATCACGGCCATGGTCGCGGCCCACAATCCCTGGGTTAAGGTGATTCCCAACCAGAGGGAGGTCACCATGAAGGAACTCACGCCTGCGGCCACAACCGGCACCCTCACCGTTCCTGTTGGGAGGCTCCGAAAGATGAACATGGGTCCCACGTTTCTGAATGCTTTTACGTGTGGGGATCAGCTGCTCTGGGGAGCCGCCGAACCCCTCCGCCGCATGCTCCGGATTCTGCTTGAAGGATAGGGAACCGCGGGATGCTGAAAAGGAAAGATGCCTACACCGTGGCCGTGGTTGGTGCGACCGGCGCGGTGGGGCAGGAGATCATCGAAATTCTCGAAGAACGGAATTTTCCGGCCGCCTCGGTCAGACTCTTTGCCTCGGAGCGTTCCGAGGGCAAGCGGGTCGAGTTTATGGGCAAAACGCTCAAGGTGGAAGTGCTTCGCCCTGACGTCTTCGAGGGCATCGACATGGCCCTGTTCTCGGCCGGCGGGGTCCGGTCGCGGGAATTTGCCCCGGCTGCCGTAAGAGCCGGGTGCATCGTCATTGACAACTCTTCGGTGTGGCGCATGGACCCGGAGGTGCCCCTCGTGGTTCCCGAAGTCAATCCGGGGGATTTGAAGAAACACCGGGGCATCATTGCCAATCCGAATTGTTCCACCATTCAGATGGTTCTGATTCTGAAGCCCATCCACGACGCCGCCCGTATCCGGCGTGTGGTGGTGACCACGTTTCAGAGTGTCTCAGGAACCGGCATGCGGGCCATGGAGGAACTTCTTCAGCAGTCAGTCAATGTACTGAACATGAAAGAGGTCAGCCGCGCCGTGTACCCCCACCAGATCGCCTTTAATGTTCTGCCTCATATCGACGCGTTCACGGAGACCGGGGACACGATGGAGGAAACGAAGCTGGTCAACGAAACGAGAAAGATCCTCGGCGATGAGGCCCTCAGGGTCACGGCGACAACGGTTCGCGTGCCGGTGTTCCGGGGCCACTCGGAAAGCCTGAACATCGAGACCGAGAAAGCCCTTTCCCCTGAGGAATGCCGGGCTCTGCTGGCCGGCTCGCCGGGCGTGGTCGTCTTTGACGTGCCGGAGAAGAACGTTTACCCCGTGCCCCTTGAGGTGGCGGGCAAGGACGACGTGTACGTGGGCCGGGTCCGCAGGGACCCGAGCATCCCCAACGGTCTGAACCTGTGGGTCGTGGGCGACAACCTCCGCAAAGGCGCCGCCCTGAACGCCGTCCAGATCGCCGAAACCCTGATCGATGGGGCCTAAGCCGGAGAAGCCGCCGGACTTTCCCGAAACGTTTCCTTCCTTCGCTTCATCCTCATGGCCGCAACCTCCCCCGCGGAAAAGGGTTTACAATATTTACAGGTGGACCACAAAAGCAAACCATTTAAGTGAAGGAGAACGGACTATGTGTATGGCTCATGAAATCGCCTGCTCGTGCGGAAAGAAACATGCGAGTTTCCATATGAAGGACTCTGTTCTGCCTTATGAGGTCATCAGCAACCTGTATTGTCCCGAGTGCTCCCCTACGTTGGCCCATGACGCAGAAACCATGGTTCGGGACAACGGATGGGTGATCGAGTACGACATGGACGTGGCCCGACTGCTGAGCTCGCAGATGAAACGCACTTCCGAGGACGTGACCCCGGCTTTCCTGTTTGACGAGGGCTGGTGTACCTGGAACGGGTTTGAGCCCCAGGACATCTTCAATTCCGTGAAAGAGCGTCAGGCTCTCATGGAAAAGGCAAAGACCGACCCGAAAGGGTACATCGATGCCGTGAGGACGTGGAGCATCGACCGCGAGGAGCGATTGCGGCGGGAAGGATGGCGCAAGGCGGCCCTGGCCGCCGAACCTGCCGGGAACTGAACCGCAAGACTCAGGAAGGAAACCGCTCGACCACCTCTCCGTCGTCGTTGTAACGACAGGCACGGAGATACGGGTCGTGGTAGAAGGTGAACCATGACCCGCTTTGAATGCCCTCCCGCTCAATCCTCTCCTTCGCTTCCATGGCCTCAAGGGGAAAATTGTCATAGGCCATAAGCCAGAGCGGATTGAAATGGACGTGAGTCGGCAGGAGGTCCGCCATGTGAACTGCGGACTGACCTTCCGATTGAACGTGAACGACCTGGTGACCCCGTGTATGCCCCCCGGTTTGAGACACCCGGACGCCGGGGCAGACCTCGTGTTCCCCCTCCACGAGGAAGAGATTCCTGCCCGGTTCAAGTCCTTCGAAGTTCTGCGGCCAGTAGGTATGGGCCGATCGGCGATTGGGTCGGGTGGCATCCTCCCATTCCACCTTCTGAACCACATGCCGGGCGTTGGGGAATGTGAGCACAGATCGCCCCTCCGGGTCATGCATCACCACGCCTCCGGCATGGTCAAAATCACAGTGCGTCAAGACCACGTGACTCACGTCCTCCGGTCCATATCCCAAAGAGGCAAGACTTTCGGGAAGAGCCCAATCCTCCACGACACGAAAGATCTTCTTCTGCTTGTCCGAGAGCTTGTTTCCAAGGCCGGTCTCCACGACCACAAGGGCCTCCGGAGTCCGGATGAGCAGAGGAGAAGCCAGAAGCCGAATGTAGTTGTCCTCTGACGCGTATTTCCTCGACCAGAGCACCTTGGGAACGACGCCGAACATCGCTCCACCATCCAGCTCAAAAACCCCGCCCGCCAGCCACCGGATTTCGAAGCCTCCCACCCGGAGTGATTCCGATTTCACCCAGTCCATTCTGCCTCAGTTTACCATCATGGAGACGAACTCGTTCACCGGGGTTTTCTGCAGCTTCTTGGTGTCGAGGCATAGCGCGTAAA
>QJVM01000106.1 GCA_003235715.1 Nitrospirota bacterium | reverse complement strand
CCGGAGTCTGGGGCTTTGCGCACACGCTCCCGCAGGTCAACTATTACACGCATGGGTCCCAGGTGACCGTGTCCCACGGGCACCTGGCTTTCTTCGGCGCATATGCATTGCTGAACCTGACGACGTTCTACTATGCAATGCCGCGACTGAAGGGGATCACGGTTTACGACGCCACCCGCGGCAAGATTGGATTCTGGACCATGGTCATCGCCATGACGATGATGGGGCTCACCTTCGGCATTGCAGGAGTTCTCCAGGCCTATATCGAGCGCGTCCTGGGGCTCGGATACATGACTGCCCAGTCTTATATGCGTCTCTGGATGGGTGTGACCCTTGTTTCCGGCGTCTTCTTCCTTGCCGGGCTGTTAACCACGGTGACCCATCTGTTCACCATGAAGCCGGCCGAGGTAAAGGCATGATGAAGTCCCGTTTGGCGAAGCGGCAGGGCAGGGGATGCCTTGTTATGCTAAACCGCCCGGGTATATTCAATGCATTCAACAGGAGGTGACCGCCATGAAGAATTACAGAACCCTGCTTGTTTTCTCGATTGCTTCTGTCCTTCTGGCTATTCTCTTTGGCGATGAGAAGATATTGCCCTTTGCCGCTCCCTTTATATTTGGGCATTGCGATACCCTCGACGGCCCGGTGGTGAAGACGGCCAGAACCGCCCTTGAGAAACGGGACATCACTCCCTTGCTCAAGTGGGTTAGAACTTCCGATGAAATAGAGATTCGAGAAGCATTCGAGATGACTCTCGCTGTCCGTGCCCAGGGAGGAAAGGCCAGGAAGCTCGCGGACATGTATTTCTTTGAAAACCTGGTCCGTATTCACCGGGCCGGGGAGGGGGCGCCCTATACTGGTCTAAAACCCGGTGCTGAAATCGATCCGGCCGTGGCACTGGCGGATGAGGCGCTGGAAACCGGTTCCATTGATAAATTAATTGATGTGCTGACCCATGCCGTGACGAGGGGTATTCGAGAACGTTTTGAGGAGGCACGGGAACGCCGGAAACACGCCGAGGAAAGTGTTGCTGCGGGTCGGCAGTTCGTGGAGTCCTATGTCACCTTTGCTCATTACGTCGAGGGGATGCATGGTCTGATTAAGGGCGGGGTTACTCACCACGGTGCAGCCGACGGACATGGCGGGGGGGGGCACGACCATTGATTTAATCTGTAATACGGATATGTGCCTTTTCTGTGCGCCCATGAAAAGGACCAAAAGGAATAAGTCCAATCGTCACGTGTATCACGCCCGGTTTCAGGCGTGACCTATCGTTTCGCGCGGGTCCGGCCGAAATGGAATAACAGGTCATTCAATGGCAGTCAGAGTAGAAGAAGTCAAACCCTGCAGGAAATGCGCTGTGCAGATCCCGGTGGAGGCAAGGATATGCCCCTACTGCCGGAAATCCCAGCGCAGTGTTGGCAAGATTCTGGGTGTGGCCCTTGTGCTCGCGGTCATGATCTCCCTGGCGGGGATATGGGTCATCACCAGGGAAGACCCCGCCGTGTTTCTTCGGAAGAGGATGGCGGAGGTCCGGAGCAAGGTGGAAAGGAAAGTGTATCCGGGCTTTGATGCCGTCATCGCCGGGAAGAAGGTCAAGGTTGGAATGGCGCTGGCTGAGGTGAGAGATCTGATGGGTGAGCCCTACGAGATCAACCGGGCTGTCTCCGGGGACCAGATTACCGAACAATGGGTGTTCAAGAAGGGCAGCGGGTATCAGTATTTGTATTTTGATAACGGCATCCTGAAGACGATTGAAACGAAATAGCCTCGAGGGGACGGTCGTCTGTCATTCCAGGCTTGATCTGGAATCCACGTCATCCCAGATTCAATCTGGGATCCAGTTCCTTAATCTTTTAATTGTTCATTCTCTTTGCCGCCCAAAGAGAACGAACCAAGAGAAAGGGCGCCCCATCGCCTCCTGTCCGGCCCCCCGCTTCAGGCGACTTCGGAACTCGCCCCCGAGACGGCCTTGGGGCTCAGACAGCCGAAGCCGCAGTCTCTTCCGCCCGGACCGGTCGGCGATGACGGGGAACCGCAAAAGAGAAAAACAGAAGACATTGGCCAGATACACCGGGGCGCGTGTATGGGATGGAACCCTGGTGTCAGTAATAGTTTGGATTCGTTTTTGTTCTTCATAACTGCGTCAGCACTTCAGGGTGATGGACGAAGGGCGATACGTTGCTCATAAACGGGATAGGCTATGGGCGTTGTAATGGCGTAGCCGATGCGCCTCCGGCGTCTTTCATCAAGAAGGTGATAACGAACCCGCACATCCAGTAGAGAGGCATCCTTCATCTCGCGAGGTGTCACTTCAAAGTTCACCACCCTGGAGCTCCCGTGGGGTAGCCGGGTGTCAAAGAGGTCAACAATGAAGGGCCGCCAGAGAATGGTCCGTTTCATCGTATAAACCTTTCTCCGGATCGTGCGGGCATCCGTGCCGAGAAGGGTTAATTCCAACGTCAGGTGCCTGTCCGGGGTGCCTGTGGGCAGGTAGTGACCTGCGCCGGAATTGGTGAGGCTCACCTCGACTCGCTGTCCGTCATCCTTTACAGTTTGCTTTACCGTAACCGTCAGGGCCTTCGCCACCATCTCCCGGCTATGGCCGCCGGGGAAGAAATGTCGTCTGCCGTCGCGCTCGGGATATCCCTTCACAAGGGGCCTCGTTACCGGCTCCATGTGGCAGCCCACGCAATCGGGCTTGGCCCCCGTCTCCTCAATTTCAGCCACGGTCCCGCACGGAGGGATTCGGAGGAAGGTGTCCCAGCGTTTCCCGGAAACCACGTGACACCGCTCGCAGGGTCCCAGTCCCTGCCTCATCGAGGCATCCGCCCGGACGGGATGGAAATGGTCACCGGCCCTTTCGTAGGGCCCGATGATCTGTCCGTCACGCACGTGACAAACGGCGCAGGTGACGCCTTCGCTTCGAAACAAGGGGTCGAAATTAGGGTTGGGTTTCGTGACCGGCTTGAAACGCGTCGAATCTTCAAATCCCAGGACAAGGTTTTCCTGCTGATCCCGCAAGGGAGTGTGACAGTTCAGGCAGATCTGCTGGGACCCGTCGAATCGATAATCCACCTGGAAATACGGGTCTCGCCATGCATGGGCATGCATGCTGGTCGCCCATTCGGCATAGATCTCCTCATGACAGCCCCCGCATTCCTCGGCGGAGAGATAAGTGAGGCCGGGCGGGACCTGCTCGGAGATCGGCAATGCAAAGCGGTCGTCCACTACGAAGATGTTCATGGGCCGGAGCATTCTCCAGGCCAGAAAGATCAGAATCGCAATTAACCCGAGGATACAAACGACCCTTGTGGTTGAGCGACCCATGGTCATGCGGCCTTCCTTCCTGGTTCAGGCGCGTATGTCGTTACGCCTAAAGGGTGATCGTTTCCCGGGAATCCATATGGTCGAGCAGGGCCGCGGCCCCCGCCATCTGGGTGTTAGGTAAAAGGTCCTGTTCAGCCAGGCCAAACTGCTTCGCGCAGGTGCTGCAGACCAGAAATTGTTGGCCAGCCTCCACCAGGGATTGAAGCAGATCCTTGATGGGCGGAAAGGCCTTCTGGTCGGTGATGGTCTCGGCAAAGCCCCCTTTTACAAGCAGGGCTCCCTCGTTCAGGGCAAAGATCACGACGTCCCGATTGTTCGATACGGCCGCGTTGGCAATCGCGAGTGCGGCAGCCGCCCGTTCCGGCGCGTCCGATGAATGGGTGATGACGATCAAAAGCTTCTTGTGCATGCTCTCCCCTTAAAAATAATTATTGATGGAACCGGGTGCCTAAAGTGCGCCTTTGGAACGAATCGCGTTCTCGAGTTGTTCGAGTGAAACATCCTGCCCCTGGAAGACAACGTCGCCGTCGATCTCGACGGCCGGAAACTGCGGAAGCGAGATGCGTTTCAGGAGGGAAAAGTCGGTTTTCTTTACGATTTCGTAATGGAGGGAATACTTCTGGTTCAGGTCCGTGACCACGGACTCGATGTTGGCTCAGCGCTTTCCCGGCGGGTCATTGAAATACAGTCGAATATGCATTCGCTTCACCTCCCCAAAGTTATCTTCTGCGGGACCCGGGATACAGGCCCTTTCGGGTGATGGGGCAGCAGGCTGGTGCCGGAAGCGGCTCGGGGTAGTCTCTTCCGAGAAGTTCCAGGAGGTCCGGAATCATCGGGTCCACCAGGAAGTAGCAACGAAGCCGTCCGTCCACGTAGTAATCGATGAGCCCGTGAGTTCTGAGCAGGGCCAGATGTTGGGAGAGGTTGGGCTGGCTGACCTCCAGAAGCTCTTCGAAATCGCTCACGCACTTCACGCCCTTGGAGAGTTCCTCGGCAATCCGGATGCGGGCCGGGTGGGCGAGGACGCGAAGGAGTTCTGTCTTCTTGCCGATGGATTTCATGGCCGGGCTTGTAATATGCAAACATTATTATATTTTTATTCAATGGTCAAGAACGGGATGCTTGAGGAAGCGGAGATATGTTTGATCTGTTCATTTTCTTGGCCGTTAGAAAAGAACGGAATCAGGAATCCCAGTGGAAGAAGAATCCGGTTGCTCTTCCGTGCATGAAAATCCCGGGTTTGCCGCTTCGGAAAGTACTGCTACAATGGCTTTATAGAAATCATGCGGGGCAGCCGCTATGTGTGGCGTGTTCCGCACTACCGGACGGGAATGCCAAACATGGAGGTGTCGAGATGAAGCTGTATAGGGGAGTATTG
>QJVM01000201.1 GCA_003235715.1 Nitrospirota bacterium | reverse complement strand
CATTCAAATTATTATGACCCACCTCGACAAACCCCCTGAGCCGTTCGTAATCCGCGTATCCGATCCCCAGGTCTATCGTCCCAAAGGAGCCTTCCCTCACGCTCACGAGCATATCCACGTCATGGCCATCGCCCCCTCTTTCCAGGGGTTCTGCCCGGATACTCTGGAACAGGCCCATCCGATGCAAGGCCTGACGTCCCAGAAGAACCTGTCGGTAGTCAAAAGGGGCCCCTTCAGGAAGGTTAAATTCCTTGCGTATGATCTTGGAACGGGTGCGCGCGTTTCCCGCAATAATGGTTTTACCAAACACGGACTGCCTTCCTTCCACGATCTCAAAGACCAGGTCAACGGCATCCATCGTCTCGGTAAAACGGGCGTCAACCCAGACCGATGCGCCCCCGTAGCCGGTCCGACTGTATTCTTCAATGACCCGGAAACGTGCGTCTGCAGCATCGACCTCATTATAGGGTTCACCCTCCCGGAGGGCCGCCCACTTCAGAAGGTTCTCGTCAGGAAAGGCCGTGTTGCCGGAAAAGGAAACCGATCGCACCAGCGTCCTTGGCCCTTCCTCCAGAACAACCGTGACCCGCACGGCACCCGGTTCCACAGAGTAGTCCGTCTTGACGTCGCTTACCGTAACGCCCAGGAATCCGAGTGATTTATAAAGTGAAATGAGGTCGGAAAGATTCTCGTCGACGGCAGTGGCGTCGTAATAATCCCCTTCTTCCAGCTGAAGAATCTCCTTGAGCCTTTTGGTGTCCGGCAGGGATACCCCGGCCAGTTCAAGGCTGCGGAGCACAACTCGGGGCCCTTCGTACATATAAAAAACAATCAGGGTTCGTTCCTCTTCTACGACAAACGAAGTGGCTACCTGGGCAAACGGAAATCCGTTCTTCCGGTAATAGGTCACGTACTGGCGGGCGGCCTCCTCGAGAACGTCGTCCGTCATCGGGACTTCCAGCGACTTGAAAGAAAACTGTTTCCTGAGCTTTCGCGAGGATGCGAATCGATTCCCATCAAATCGGACTTCATACGCCGGACCCGAGTTAAAACGGATATCGAGCACCGCTTCCGTGAAGGACCAGTCCGGCATTTCAGCCTGGTAATAGCCCCCCCCTCTTGCGTCACGAACGATTTCGGCCAGGTTTTCGGAAAGGACCTTGCGATCAAAAACGTCCCCGACCGTTAAGGACAACCCTGAGGAGACAAAAGAAAGATTACCGCTTCCGGTCACCTTTACGTCTCGTATTCTTTCGCCCTCTCCTGCGTCGATTTGCAGAATGAGGGTCACAAACTTCGCCCGATGTGTTGGAGCCGTGGATATCTGAACAGTCGCCTTCGGGAATCCACGTTCGGCAAGCAGGCGATGGACGCGGTGTTCATATTCTCGCACCTTGTCTGCCCGGTACTCATCACCGCGACCCAAGTTCAGGACCCGCCGAATCTCCCGCTTACTGACCGAATAATCTCCGCGAATGCTCACCTTGGAAATCCTGACCCGTTCACGAACAGAGACCACGAGGGTCAATCCCTTTTCGGCTTTATCAATATCCGCCACATCAACCTGGACATCCAGAAAATTTCCTGTCCGGAACACCCGATCGATTCCGTTGCGTATTTTCTCTCTGGTGACAGGGGTCCCTTCCGGAAGGTCCAGAAGATACAGAAACTCTTCGGGCTCCATGCTGTTGAGATCCCTTACCGTCAGGGTCGAGATGGTGTATCCGGGGTATTCTTCCGGCAAGCCAACAGCCTCAACAGAAGAGCCCGACGCAAGCAACAGGACGGCACAGACCAGACGCGTGAAGAGCAAGGACCTGAGGGCGGTTTTCGACAAAGGCCGAAGAAACACGACCCGCGGAGAATGATGCCGCCCTTCTTTGGAAGCCGGTCCGAGTCCTGTGATTAAAGTGAACAAAGTGACGGTACCCCCGGAAGCCGATTGAACAGGGAAATCAAAATATTATACAGGCTGCATCTGCGAAGGGCAGTCAGGTCCGTGAAAAGGTCGTTCGTACGAAAGGCCTGGCATCGAAGGCCCCCGGGCTCAGATAAAGCTATGTCCGTGCTGTGAAAAGTTTCTTAAGGCGGGTCACGGCCCCGCATCCCGTCCATGGCTGGAAGAATCGCGATATGCAGAAAGTGGGGACGAAGGCCGCGATATCCGGCCCTTCGGGCCCGGCGACACCCCGCATGAAGGGCTGGCAGACGGGATCTACCCGGAGACAGGCCCCTCCCCGCACCAAACCGGACCGCACAACAGGAAATCAGTCGAAATTGAAATGAATCCGAACATCGGCCCCGTTGGCTCCGGTCTCGTCCCTCTGTCCAATAACGGACACCCCCCTCGTGAGACGGTATTCCAGGGAAACCGTCTGCCCCTCAATAGTCCCGACATCCGAGGAGTACGTCACGAAGAGCCGGTCTGAAAAGAGTCTCTTTCCAACGGTGAGCCTCGGCCCCATGGTGCCGACGGTCTGGTTTACATGAGGGTCCAGCTGGAAGCGGTCAAAACCCGTAATGGCCGATACTTTGGACTCGATGGCATCCTGAATATCTCCCGAGAGAAAGGAGGCCGCCTCGGCCGCTCCAATCTCTCCTTCCATCCCCTTGAGGTCTTCCTCTATACGCCCCACAGTCAAGAGGGAAAGGATATCTGTTTCCGTAAGAGGCGGGTCCGAATCAAGGCTCATGTTGAACTGGTCCATGGGGCCGTCCAGTCTCAGACGGATTGCGTATCCTTGGGTAAAGGTTTCTGCCTCGACGTTGAAAACCGGGTTGATCGCATTGGGATTGACGAAATCAGCGCTCCCGGAAACAATCCTGAACTCATGGCTTCGAAAGAATACCCGGCCTTGGTCCGCCTCCATTCTGCCCAGCAGGCGCGGGCGGGAAACTGTTCCCATCAGGTATAGGTCTGTCTCGAGGAGGGCCCGGGCAATATTGTTCTCGATGACCAGCGGTTCACTCCCTTTTACGTGAACGTTCATTTCAGTCTGCCCCACCCACGTGGCTTCAGGAGGGACCGATTGCTTCCGTCTCAAATTCACCAACCAGCTCTTGTAGTCCACGCGACCCCGGTATACCGCTTTGTTATAGGTCAACTCCCCGGACAGATACCGTCTTCCCGCATGGCCGTCAAAGAAGAGGTGTCCTCCGAACGCCAGGAACAGGTCTTCAACCGGCCGCAGGGAGACCTCCTCCAGGAGGAGGTCAAAATGAAAGTCCCCGAGCGAGGTCCCCCTCAGCGTTCCACCCCCAGCAAGGTTCAACCGGCCACCACCCCAGTTTGTGGCCACCCCCTCCGTGCCGAACCTGTCCCCCTCGAGAAAAAGGGTCCCCTCAATCTCTCGAAATCGACCAGGAACACCCTTAAGCAGAATGGAGCCGTCCTGGAAATGAATTCCCCCATTCAGGCTCGGAGTCCGCCATGGTCCGGAAATATCAAAAACGACCCAAGCCTCACCATCTGCGGCCTGGACGCTTCTGGAAATCCCTCTCAGGAACGAAAGATTTAATTTTCCACCGAACCTCAGGTCCATATCCTCCTGCAGTCGGAGTGAACCCTCGAAATCAAAATAGTTATCGCCACTCTTAAGGGAAAACGGGGGAATCCTGACCTCCTTATCCCGAAGAACTGCAGTCACCGCAGCAATACTCTCGAAACGAGCCCCAAAAGCCTCGAGCCCCAGCCCATCCAATTCAAGGTGGCCTTCCGTGACGCCGTCTACATAAGTCAAATCTAGTTCGGCAGACGTCGTCAGAGCCAGTTCACCCTCAGGCAGGTCGAGGGCTGAAGCCACCATCGGGGCATAATCATTATGGTCCAGCTTGGCGTTCAGGAACCAGGTTCTTTCGGGCCCTAGGGACATCCATCCCTGCACGTGCCCCCGGCCTTCCATCAGGTCTCCTTCGACAGAAAGGGTCTGGTCAACAAGCGAGAAATTGAGAAGGCCCCCTCCAAATCTCGCCCCCCGAACCGACAGGTTGTCAAGGGTGAGCGTCCCGGTTCCCTCAAGGCCCCGCCTCCCGGCCCGACGCGCGAAAGCGCAGTCCGCCTGCAACCGAAGCATCCCGTCAAATCCATCCGGGAGAAGGTCCACGTCCGAAAGGTAGACCTCGGAATCCGAGAATTCAAGACAATACTCCCCTTCAAAACCCAAGGTCCCCCGGGTCTTCAGGATGGACAGGTTTCGTTCAAAATCAAGGCTGTGAATCTCGATGCCTCGCTCCCGGATATCCAGGCTGAAATGCCCGACGTCGAAACGCTGTCCCCCGATGGCCCCCGATGTCAGGCTCCCCGTGACGTTTGCCTTATAAGCGCTCCCCTTCCCATTCAGGTCAAGCTTTCCGCTCAACCGGCTCGTCTCAAAGAGTTCGGCGGGCCAGCCCATGAAAGAGGCCAGACGGGGCAGCGGGACGCTACGCGCCTCCGCCAGCAGACGGTACTCCTTATCGTCGGAACCGGGGACGGTCCCTCGAAGAATCCCTTCGCCTTCCAGAAGACCCTCACCCATTTGCAAGAGGTAATGGGAAACAGTCAGCTGGTCTCCCATCCATGTAAAAACCAGCTCCAGGGAATCATAATTTCCCTTAACCAGAGAGCCGGGTCCAAGACGAATTTCCCCCGCAACGAGGGGGTTGGAGAATGGGCCATCGACGCGGCCATTAATCACATAAGGTCCTGTCACGTGAGACCCAACATATTGGGAAAACTCGGAAATCTCCTCTCCTTCGCCACCGAAATCGACAGCCACCATTTTCCTGTACAGGTCGACGCGTGCCAGAGCACTGGCCCGGGATGTTTCCGTGTACAGAGTGACGGGTTGAAGGGCCAGAATTCCCTTGTCAAGCCGGAACCCGGCAGACGCCGCGAGCACGCGTTCAAAGGCTTGTGGGCCGGGACGTTCGGTAACGAAAAAGGCCTGGCCTTCCAAGCTCATTTCGTCCGAAGGATTTCCTCCGCGCCATACCCTTACGTTTCCGGACACGTGTCCAGGACTGTGGGGCGGAACCCAGCCGATGAATTCGAAAAGACGCACGCTATCCACATTGGCCACATGGCAAGCCACGTCATAGGCCACGGACTCTTCAAAGCGGAGTCCCACCTTGACCTGGGAGGCCTCCCCCCCGATAATTCGTCCAGCTCCATTCATAAAATCCAGCGAGCGGTTTCGAAAGGTAAAGTCTGTCTCGATCCATGCATCGTCGAGTCCGATGATGTCCCCGTCCCTCAATCGGGCATGCCCTCCTGCCTCAAAAGCCCCGTAGGGCCCCTTCAGAAAACCGCTGGCCTCCGTATAACCGGACACCAGCGGAGCCTGCCCCAACGCCGCGAACAGGTGCTCAATGTACCCGTCCCCTGACAGGCCCAGATCCACCGAGATCCCTTCCGGGACCGGTCCCTGAATGGACAGGTCCCCTTTTACCGAGAGGGCCCCTTCGCGCGGTCCCTCGAGTTTCAGGTAGTCCACCAATTGTCCCACGGAGAAAAGAGCGTCCACCTTCAGAGAAGCCCCTTCCCTTGAAATCTGGCCATCCAGGACGATGCCCGAATCCTCCGACTCAAAGTTTAGCTTCCGTACCTCAAGGGTATTGCCCGAACCCACACGCAGATCGCCGGAAACCTCGAAAGGGACGGACAGGTCAAGGTTCTCCTTGCGGAAGAGAACCGTGCCGCCCCACAGCTCGATCCGCAAGGGATCAGCCCGGCCGGTCACCCGTATGGGTTCCGAGGCAAAGGCATAGCCTCCCGAAGAGGACTGCAGGTCAAGCCGGATGTCCTCAAGCATGAACCGGTGCAACGTCACGCCCCATTTCTCGACGTTTGGTGTTGGCAGACCCTTGCCGGTTATTTCTTTCTGACCATCCACAGTCTTGACAACTTCCGTCATCGCGTTAATATCACCCGACAGCAATACACCGTGCCCCCAGATGTAATCGATGCTCACCTCCCGCGAAAATACGAGAGCCATGGGGTCCACGTATGCCCTGAGCGTCTCAAGGCGCAGAGAAGCCGAACCGGCTTCATTGGCCAGATGCAGCCCCCTGATTTCCAAAAAGAGGGGAAAGGGACGCACAAGAGCATCGTCAAAATTGATCGTCAGACCCGAATAGGTCTTCAGGTAGGGCTGAACCCAATCCCTGAAACGTTCCGTCAGGTACCGGGTCCCATACCGGTAGGTCCAGAGACCGAGCACCGTGAGACAGAGGACAAAGAGAAGGGGAAGGAGACGTCTAAACATAGGAAGCCAGGTTGCAGATCATGTCCGCCTGGAGGACGTGGTGATCCTCCGCCGGGAAAATCCCCTTGTCCCTCTCAAAGCAGGCAGACCTTGACACCCTTTCTTTTTACTATTATATACTTCGCTTATGCTTAGAATCGCCGTGGTAGATGGACAGGGTGGTGGGATCGGTTCGCTTATTGTGAAGCGCCTTAAGGAGACCTTTGGGGAAAGAGTCGACATCACCGCCCTGGGAACCAACGCTGCGGCCACAGCCGGCATGATGAAATCGAAGGCCAACCGGGGGGCCACCGGGGAGAATGCCATTGTGTGGAACAGTACCAGGGTGGACCTGATAACGGGTCCTATCAGCATGGTTCTGGCCAATGGCATGCTCGGTGAGGTCACGCCTCGCATGGCCGAAGCCCTCTCGTCAAGCCCGGCGGAAAAGTACCTGCTTCCCCTCAACCAGGAACTGGTCGTTATGGTAGGATTGAGGAAGGAACCGCTTCCTCATTTGATCGATGAACTGATTACATTGATAAAGGAGAAGTTTGATGTGTGAAGCCAATGCCTACATCGACGTAAACGGGCGCGAGGAACTCTATCTGGAAAGCGTGGATGTGATGCGGCCTGAGGGGGGGAAAATTTTCCTAAAAAACCTTTTTGGTGAACAGAAGGTCTTCGACGGTGAGGTTAAGGAAATTTCGCTCCTGAAACACAAGATTGTGCTGAAAGGATCCTGAGCCGTGCCGGTCAAGGTCTTTATTGAACCGTTCCAGGGACGTTACCGGGCGACTTGTCCCGTGTTCGGCTTCGAACTTGTGGCCGATAGCAAGACCGAAGCGAGCCGTCAGATGAACGACAGAATTCGAAGACACGTTGAGGAGTTGTCCAAGAAGGGTCTGGTCCGTGAGTCGGGCACGAGCACTCGGCGCTGTCCTACGGCGGGTTTTTCCGCTTGCTCTGGGAAGGGGTCCTCGGGCTGCTCTTCATCCGGGTAAGCGCTCTCGCGTTGACAGGGGTAGGTAGGGTCTGCCCGGCGGCGGCATACGGGAATGAGCAACTGCAAATCAGCGGACGGGTATCCTCTTTGAACCCGAGGGTCCCTTGGGGATGGAAATGCGAAGCACGCCGTTGGCATAGCGCGCAGCCACGTCAGAGGGTTCCGGGATGATGGGAAGAGAGAAGACTCTGCAGAAGGTGCCGTAGGATCGCTCCACCCGGTGGTAACGCTCACGGTCGGGATTTCGATCAAATTTTCTTTCTCCTCTCAGGGTGAGCATATTCTGCCGAACTGAAATATCCAGATCCTGAGGAGGAACATCGGGAACCTCCACCTCCAAGATTACCGCTAATTCGGATTCGTAGACATCTGCAGGCGGGCACCATGTGCCGCCCGTGAGGCGGCCGCTCTGATACAACCGAAGGTCGTCCACCAGCCGGTGAACGCATTCTTTGATATCGTTCAGGTCATCAATCATATCATCGGGCGAGTTTCCCATGGGACACCTCTTGTCGAAGAACTTGGTTAAAGATTTTACCACGCCGTTCCCTCTGGGCCAGTCCTGGATCAGCGGAACCATCCGACCAGCGTCGTAGACAAGAAGAGCGCGGCCATGAGAAGCATGATCCAAAGGACATAACGTCTGCGAACGGGTTTTCCGTAACGGTCAATAAAGGGGATGCCCCCCAGAAGCAACATAAGGCCCACGGGAACCAGAACCGCCCCTACTGCGATAGTCTTCCCCGGAAAGTAGCGGATCAATTCGTAGAGCCACAGAAAATACCACTCTGGCCGGGGCTGATACTGACCCACCAGGTCAATGGGCCGCCCGGGGGAGGGAGGCAGAAGCAGGGCGGTGACCAACACCAACTCAAGGGTGAGCAAGGCCACGACAATAACCTCAAACAGGTATTCCGGATAGAAGGCGGGCCTGTTCACATAGTCGTCTGCCAATTAAAGCCTCCCGGCAATTCCGCGGCGTTTCACCATATGGAAATGGACCCAAAGAAGAACAAGGGACACCATGGGCAGCCAATGCGTATGGAGGGAATAGAAACGCAGCAGTGTGATTCCCGTAACATCCTCGCTTCCCCGGAAAAGGCGCACGAACGCCTCACCGACAACCGGAACGGTTCCGGGCATGGCCGTGCCCACCACCGTGGCCCAGTAGGCCTTCTGGTTCCACGGAAGGAGGTACCCCGTAAAACCAAAGGTGAGCACGTTCACGAAAAGGGCCGTACCAGCAACCCAGTTCAATTCCCTCGGATGCCGGTAGGCCTTCATGACGAAGACCCGCGTCATATGAATCAGCAGCGTGACCACGATAAGGCTCGCAGACCACTTGTGGAGTGAACGAAGCACCCTTCCCCCCCACACCCGTTCATTGATGAAACGCACACTCGCATACGCCTCATGCTCCGAGGGGACGTAGTGAACGGTAAGGAAGAGACCCGAAACCATGAGAATGAGAAACAGGGTGAAGGTTATGCCTCCAAAACAATGCCAGTACCCGACTCCGGCAGGAAGCCGTCGACTCAGAAACCCCTTGTGGGGCCTCGTAAAGCCGAAAAGGCGGTCAACTGATTTAATGAGACGCCCTATCATGGATTCCTGTTTCGTATCTCAGGGCCCTCACCTTGGGAGCACTTCGTGCCCTGTCCCGCGTCCTCTGGGTGCGCCCTCAAGCCTCCATAGAGAAGGCACATCGCGTCCAGCAAGGCGACAGGCCCTGTACCGTGGGGCTTGGCCTTGCCTTTCATATGCGAACTCCTACATGAATCATGTCCCCTTCAACCTTCAGTGGAAGAACGGCCAGTGGAGCAGGCGGCGGACCCGATATTGGACGCCCGAGGACGTCGTATCGTCCTCCATGGCAGGGGCACAGGAACTCCTTACGGTTGGCATCCCAGTTGACGAGACAGCCCAGGTGCGTACACTGCGACGACAGGGCCATAAGGCTTCCGTCCGTGGCTACGAGAAAAGCCCGCCTCTCATAACGTTTGTCCCCTACCGTGAACGGAATAAGAACCGTCTTTACCCCTTTCCTGGGAGCCTCTTCCAGAGGAAGAACGGGAAGGTAACGGGTTGTCTTCCGAGGCAACCCAAAAGGATAGAGGGAAAACGAAGCGCCCGCCACGAGGCTTCCAAACAGACAGATAATCCAGTAAATTGCCCTTTTCAGTACAGAACGCCGGTTCATCATAGGACCCGAGACAGGAGCAAGACCGGGAGGGGGGCTCCGTATTGACGGGAACACCCGCAGAGAGGTTGCATTCCAGCACAGAAGGCCATCTTCACGTCCGGGCGGTTCCGGTCGGTTGCCCTGCCCTCTCCACCCCTGTGGACGGGCAGGCGGAAACAGATATCAGGTGGGGGAAGAATCTGATTCGGAGGGGGTGGGGGTTTTTCCGTCCACCATCTCCTTGAGTTCCTTGCCCACCTTGAAGAATGGCACCCTCTTAACCGGGACTTCCACAGTCGTGCCGGTTTTCGGGTTCCGGGCCTTACGTTCCCGACGAGTTCTCAGACGAAAATTCCCAAAGCCCCGGATTTCCACTTTCTCACCCCGGGCCAGAGCCTCCTTGATCCCGTCCAGAATTGCCTTAACAATTTTTTCTGTATCCCGCTTCGTATAACCGTTCAATCTTTCCGCGAGGACACTCACCAGTTCAGACCGTGTCATAACGAGCCACCCCTTTCCCAGATATGTTTAACATGATTCCAGAAAGCCGGTTCTCCGGCCAGTCACGCAATTCTCACCAGAAGCTCATGAGATACTTGGGGCTATACCCCCATAGGTCCCTGCCCGGCCCGAGCCACCGGCTCGCCGTATCGGCGAGACCGCCTCTGAGCAGGTCACGCAGCGAGAACCGTTTTTCCCGGGTGACCACATCAGGTTCTCCCTCAATACCCGCCATCCGACCGGCCTCAGCTACCGCATCCTCAAGGGTTCCAAGCACATCAACAAGCCCTGCCTCATGCGCTTGGCGACCCGTGAATACTCTGCCATCAGCCAATTCCCGCACCTGGTCCGTCGGCATCCCCCGCCCTTCCGCCACAGCGTCGATAAACTGGCCGTGAACATCGTCCAGAACACCCTGCAGGACCGCCCGGTCCGCATCGGTCATGGTTCGAAACATGGAGGCGAGATCCTTGTGCTGACCACTCTTGATGACTTCGGTTCTCAGCCCGACCTTCTCCATCAACCCCTCCACGTTGGGCACCTCCATAATGACTCCTATGGATCCCGTCATGGTCCCGGGGTTGGCAAATATCTTGTCGGCAGCCACGGCAATGTAATACCCGCCCGAAGCCGCAAGTGCATCCATGGAAACGACCACGGACTTCTCGGTACTTAGCTTTCTCACAGATTCATAAATTTCCTGTGACGGGGCGACGCTCCCCCCCGGACTGTTGATCCGGACGACCACAGCCTTTACCGACGAATCCTCCCGGAATTCCTTGAGATCGTCAATCACGTCCTTCGTGTTGATATCCACGCCAAGAACGCCTTCAATGGTCACCAATCCCACCCGGCTCTTCAGAACTGCCGTGGGATGACGGCCGACCGCTGTCAGAACAAGGCTGACGACAACGAGCAAGACCAAAAAGATGGTGATATAGATACACGCCTTCTTCATGAAGCCTCTCTGGTCAGGCCGCTGCCACGTCAAGCCCGAGCCCGATTTTCCTTTCATTTGTATCGACTTTCAAGACCCTGACCTTAACCTCGTCCCCCACCTGCGGTTTCGCGGCCTCCTCGTCGGACGATTTGAGTTCAGACGAATAAATCAGCCCTTCCACCCCGTCCGCAAGCTCGACGAATACTCCAAATTCCACCACCTTGATAACCCGGCCTAAGAACGTATCCCCAACCCTTATTCGTTGCGGAATCCCACTGATCCAGGGATCGGGACCAAGCTGCTTCAGTCCCAGAGCCATTCGCTCCCGTTCGGGCTCCACGGAGAGGACGACCGCCTCAACCTCATCCCCCTTTCGCAGAACTTCGGACGGATGCCTGACGTGGCGGGTCCAAGACATATCCGAAACATGAATAAGCCCGTCTATGCCTTCCTCGACCTGAACAAAAGCACCGAAATCCGTGAGGTTTTTCACCTTCCCCTGGATAATCTGGCCTGCATGATAACGTCCCCGTGCAGCCTCCCAGGGGTTGGGTTGGGTCTGTTTGAGACTCAAGGAAACGCGACGCTCGGAGGGATCGAGACGGAGAACGATAGCCTCGATTTCCTGTCCCTTGGACAGAATTTCCGACGGCTTCCGGGGTCGCGTTCCCCACTTGAGTTCAGAAATATGGACCAGGCCCTCTATCCCCTCCTCAATCTCGACGAAGGCCCCGTAATCCGTAAGGCCCACAACCAGTCCCCGAACCCGCCGTCCGAGACCATAACGCTCGGTTATGGTTGTCCAGGGATCGGGCGTGAGCTGCTTGTGGCCAAGGGTAACCTTTCCCGTATCCTCGGAGAAGTCCAGGACCATCACCTGAATCCGGTCGCCGGTCTTGAATTTCTCCGAAGGATGTCTGAGCCGTCCCCATGACATATCGGAGATGTGGAGCAGTCCATCCAAGCCACCGAGGTCCACAAAGGCCCCGTAGTCCGTGATATTCTTCACCCGGCCTTCGAGGACCGCACCCTTTGTCAGTCGGGCCAGGGTCTGGGCCCTTAATTCCTGATGTTCCAATTCCAAAAGGGTTCGTCTCGAAACAATCAGGTTTCGACGCTGACGATTTACCTTAAGGATCTTGAAACGATAGGCGTTCCCTACGAAGCGTTCAGGATTGGCTACGGGTCGCAGGTCCAGTTGGGACCCCGGCAGAAAGGCGGAGACCCCCTGGAGGTCCACCGCCATCCCGCCCTTGATCTTCTCCACGATGCGGCCTTCCACGGGAAGGCCCTTTTCAAAGGCTTCCATGAGATGGTCCCATTGCTCCATGCGTCGAGCCTTCTCCCTGGAGATGCGCATCGTACCGCGCGCTTCGTCGATAGAAACCACAAATACGGCCAGCGAATCTCCGGGCGACAGACCTCGCAGCTCTTCTTCTGTAAATTCATCAAGAGGGACCACTCCCTCCGACTTGAGACCGATATCGACCATCACCCCGTTCTCATCCACCTGGACCACGACCCCCTGCACCACCCCGCCGGCCTGGAGCACCTTCAGCCCCTCCGTATAGAGAGACTCGAAATCCTCAGAATTCGAATTCGGGGATACGTGATTTTCAGGCATGTCCTGCGGCTGGATAGCGCTCATAAGGTCACGGCCCTTCACAGTTCTCGAAGGCGCTCTGCAATTTCCTGGATGATCCAGTCCGGGGTCGAAGCGCCCCCGGTAATGCCGACCGTCTCGGCCTTTGTAAACCATCCAGGCTCAAGCTCCCGGGCGGTCTCAATATGATACGTGGGCACTCCTCTAGCCTCGCAGAGGCTCTGGAGCCTTCTCGTGTTGGCGCTGTTCTTGCCGCCGACAACGAGCATTACGTCCACGCTTTCGGCCAGTTTCCCGGTTTCCTGTTGCCTCTTCCGGGTGGCGTTACAGATGGTATTGAATATTCGGACCTCTCCCGCGTACGGAAGAACCTCCTCGATAACCCTCTGTAACATCTTGAAAGATTGCGTGGTTTGCGAAATTATACCAACTTTCCGCTTGATAGAAAAACGGGTGGCGTCATCCTCCTTGCCAAAGACAATGGCATCCGGGCCCGCATATCCCAGAATCCCCCGAACCTCAGGGTGAGCCCGGTCCCCCACGATCACCACCTGATAGCCCTCCCGAGTCAGGGTTTCCGCGTGGCTCTGGGCCGTTTTCACAAAGGGACACGTGGCGTCCACCACCGTTATACCCCTCTCTGAAGCTGATTTGTAAACATCCGGCCCCACCCCATGGGAGCGAATAATAAGTACGCGAACATCATCCCTATCCCCTGGATTCTCCAAAACCCTTACCCCTTGTTCCTCCAGTCGGGCAACGACCTGGGGGTTATGGATGATGGGGCCAAGGGTATAAACCCCTTCCTTCTCCTTGCCCGCCGTGTCAAAGGCGGCTTGGATCGCCCGTTTTACGCCAAAGCAGAAACCTGAACCCTCAGAAATCAGAATTTTCATGTCGCCTCAAACAAGGCCCAAAAGGTCATGGTTCACGTCGTGACCCGTTCCACGATGGACTCCACGATCTCGTCCACGCTCATCCCGTCCGTGAGTATGTACACGGCGTCCGCAGCCTTCCTGAGCGGTGCGGCCACCCGGGATGAATCACGTTCATCTCGCATCCTCATTTCTTCAAGAACCTGTTCCATGGTGGTGTTGGTTTCCTTCTGGTGCAGTTCAAGAAAACGGCGCCGTGCCCTCTCCTCAGCGGTCGCATCCAAGAAATATTTGAACTCCGCGTCCGGGAAGACTACGGTCCCCATGTCCCGGCCCTCCGCCACCACATCCTGGGCCTCCCCCACTCTCCGCTGCAGGGGAAGAAGCATCTGGCGCACAACAGGGATGGCTGAAATGACCGAGGCATAATGACTGATCTCCGGAGAGCGGATGGCCTCCGAGACATCCTCGCCGTCAAGTATCACGCGCACACCGTCAAAGGCGATCCGTATCTCGGCCATCATGCGACGCATCTCCGGCGTATCCTCAAACGCCAGGCCCCGCCTTCGAGCTTGAAGCGCCGCAGCCCGGTAAAGGGCACCGGTATCAAGATAGGAATAGCCAAGCTGGCTTGCCACCCTGCGCGCCACTGTGCTCTTACCGGCCCCAGCCGGGCCGTCCATAGCCACGATCATGCCGAGTTCCTCTGGACCGAACGAAGGAGATCCCAGAATCCCGGGAACGACGTGGCCACACATTCCGTACCCTCGATGATCGAGGTGCCGCGGGCGCATAGACCAGCTACAGACATGGACATGGCGACGCGGTGGTCCCCGTGGCTTTGAAAAGATCCCGCGCTCAGATTCTGACGGCCAAGAATCTGCATGCCGTCCGGCCGTTCTTCGGCCTCCACGCCCATAGCGCGGAGTCCGGATACCATGGTGGCGATCCGGTCAGACTCCTTAACCCTCAATTCAGCCGCGCCGCTGATCTGGGTTTCGCCGGTTGCCATGGAGGCGGCCACGCAAAGAATGGGGAACTCGTCTATGGCCCTGACGACCTGAGCCCCGGAGATCGCGATGCCCGAAAGCGGGCTGTGGCTCACAAAGAGGTCAGCCACCGGCTCGCCCGAAACCTGCCGCTCGTTCTCCAGACGGACGGACGCACCCATCTCTCGGAGGAGCTCGAGAAGTCCCGTGCGGCTCGGGTTTACCCCAACGTTCTCAATGGTCAGTTCTGAACCAGGAACAAGGGTGGCCGCCACCAGAAAGAAGGCCGCACTCGAGAAGTCCCCCGGAACGGTCAGGTCAAGACCGTTCAAGCCCGTGCCCCCTTGAACCGTAACGCTCAACCCATCTTCCCGAATAGCCGCGCCCATGGCCCGAAGCATCCGTTCGGTATGGTCCCTGGACTTTTCGGGCTCCGTCACAGTGGTTTCTCCCTCGGCATTAAGCCCGGCCAGCAGAACCGCGGTCTTGACCTGGGCGCTGGCAACCGGAAGAACGTAATCAAGGGCCTTTAATCCGCCACCCCGAATAGCCAGCGGGAGTTTACGTCCTCCGTCGCGTCCCATGAAACGGGCTCCCATGGAACGCAGAGGCTCCGTCACACGGGCCATAGGACGATTCCTCAGGGAGTCATCCCCTGTCAGGACCGAGAAGAAGTCCTGCCCCGACAGAAGGCCGCAGGTAAGCCGCGCCGTCGTCCCCGAATTCCCGCAATCAAGGACATTTCCAGGCTCCCTGAGCCCGTGCAGTCCCCGACCGTGAATCACAAACTCCTTGCCCCGGTCCTCAATCCGGACACCCATGTGCTGAAGGACATCCACGGACCTTAAACAGTCCTCGCCGCGAAGGGGATTGCGGAGCCGGCTCTCCCCATGGGCGATCCCCCCAAAAAGAACGGCCCTGTGGGTGATCGACTTGTCTGCCGGAACCCGGAT
>QJVM01000147.1 GCA_003235715.1 Nitrospirota bacterium | reverse complement strand
GCGTGTAAAGAAATTTTCCGGTTAACGCCGGCGATGGAAACATATTTGGCGTTTAGATGTTCTGGGGCGGGGCCAAAAGCGGCATCGCTAGAAAAAAGCGACCTCCATGAGAACTCGAAAGTTGGGAATATCTCTATTAAATTAGGAGGTTATAAGATGACCCAGAGTTCACTACTGAGCGTATCGGTGCATCTCCTTTTGGGGACCGTATCTGCGTTGGCCCCCGCGCCCGTATCGGGGGGGGCATACTTGTGCGCCGATTCGGACGCGGAAATCAAGGTGAGCGTATGGCTGGACGTCTACAACCCAGCGTCCTTAGGTATCTTTTCCTGCCTGGATTTTCGACCTTGGGGCATGGCCGGTCCCGATGATTCGGCCCTGATGTCCCATTGGCGTTCAATAATTACCGAATCGTTCCTGCGGCTTTATCCTGCGTTTCGAACATGATTGCCCTCGCAAGGTCTAGATCTTTCCCCCGTCTCTGGGCGGCAGCCATTTGACCCCTTTCCACATTGTGCGCTGGCGCGACAGCCGTCAGATAAGAAGCCACGCTTCACGGCGGAGCAAAGCGTCGGGTCCGTCGGCCCGGCCGAGACCTGAATCATCAGTTTCATGAGTATTAAGGGTTTTCAAGCGAGAGGCGTCCGGATGCGTCACCGGCGCTCAGGAGCCATCATCCGGACATATCCACAGTTCGGCGCGATCCGAAGACAATCTGCCCGGTGCCGTGTCAGTGAACCGAGCATGAGATACAGGGATCGTAGGAACGGACGAGCATCTGGGCCGCGCGTTCAATCTCCTGATCCGATCTCCCTTCTGACACATACTGAAGGGTCAGGGCCTCCAGATCATGCTGGATGTTCGCGTGGTTCTGGCTCGTGGGAATCACACAATCCGCTCTTCTAATCCTTCCCTTTGTGTCAAATTCGTAACAGTGGTAAAGGATCCCGCGGGGCACTTCGACGGCCCCCACGCCCATTCCCCTTTTCGGAACCACGGTCTCCCGTGGCCTCGTCCAGGGGACATCGAGGACCTCGGAGATGAGGCCCGTAGATTCCTCGACGACATGGACGCATTCCACCAGCTGGGCCACGATGTTCATGAAGGGATTGTGGTTTACCGGAGCCAGCCCAAAGGCCTCGGCCATCTTCCTGGCCCCGGTGCTCAGGTGGGGAAAATTGTTATTAAGGCGGGCGAGGGCCCCTACGGCGAAAGACTGGCGCGAAAGCCGGCTCCATTTGGAGGTGGACTGTTCCACAAGGTATTCGTTGGTCATGGCCCGGTAATCATGCTCCGCTTTCCGGACCCCATCCGAAGATACCAGGTCCCCTCCAATGAACGGATAACCGTCACTTGCCCCCAGGGAGACGAACTCGGTCTCGCGGGCAAAGGCAGGCAACGCAAAGGAATAGAAAAGTTCTGCCGTGCTCTCCAGGTCGCTCCGGGACTCCTCTAGACGGTGTCGGACTGCTTCGAGGTCTTTCTTGTCAGGGAGCATCGTGAATCCCCCGACCACGGTGCGGGTGGGGTGAAGGCGGCGGCCGCCAACGAGGTCACAGGTATCATTGGCCAGAAGCTTTAGGCCCGCCGCCCGTTTCACCACGTCCGGGTGACTCTCGATGAGCGGAAAGATGCTCCCCACATTCAGGAAATCCGGAGCGACCAGGAAGTACAGGTGGAGGATGTGACTCTGCAGCGTTTCCATATGCTTCAGGAGAAGCCGAAGCGTTTGCGTCTGTTTCGTGGGCACCATATTGAAGGCGTTCTCGATGGCCCGAATGCTGGCCAGCGTATGTCCGATGGAGCAGATACCGCAGATTCGGCCGCAGATCCACGGGGCATTATCCCACTTCTTGTCCACGAGCATGGCCTCGAAGAACCTGGGGGTCTCCACCACCTCCCAGCGGGCGTGCTGGAGCGCACCGTTTCGGACCCGGATGGAAATGTTGCCATGGCCTTCCACTCGCGTCAGATGCTGGACGTCAATCTTGCGGGATAGCTTCATCTCGTGTTTAGCCTCTGGCACGGGGTTTCTTTCGGGAAGGTCTGCGCAGGTGCCGGACCTGGGATTCAAACCCTCCGAAGCATTCGAGACGGTCCAGCAAGGACTCCCGGGATATCCCATACTTCTTCATTACAAGCTCAAGCCCCTCAAGGTTGGCCTCATCGGCCGGGCCGCGGCAACCCCAACATCCGGCCCGGTTGTTGGGGCACCAGGCATCACACCCCGCCCGCGTTACCGGACCCAGGCATGCTTCCCCAAGGTCGAACAGGCAAACGTTCCGGTTGGCCTTGCATTCCATGCAGACCGGGAATTTGGGAAGGTTCACGGACTTTCCCAGCACGAGGTTCGTCACAATCTTTTCGACCTCTTCCTTTCGCACCGGGCAACCCAAAATGGAAAGGTCCACTTCGACAAAGTCCCTCAGAGGCCGGGCCTCCTGTGTTTCCACGGCCTGTTTCCCGTAGACGGCCTTTTTAACCCAGGCGAGGTCATGAAAGCGGTTCTTGAGTTGATTCACACCGCCGAAGCAGGCACAAGTGCCAAAGGCGACCAGCAGACGGGCGTCCTTGCGTATCTTCTTGAGTCGAAGGACCTCGTCCCTCCGGGTTATGCTCCCCTCGACAAACGCGATTTCGTATTGGTCTGAATGTTCTGTCATAGCCTCCCGGAATTCCACGACCTCCAGCAGGTCGAGAAAGTCGAGCAGGGTGGCCTCGTTGTTCAGGAGTTGAAGCTGGCAGCCTTCGCATGACGATAGTTCGAAGAAGGCAGTCCGCGGTCGCGGAACCGGAACTCCCATATAGGTCCGCTGCCCGGTCGTCATATAGCTTCTTTCAGGTTCATGACGGTCCAGTAGTCAAAAACCGGACCGTTCAAGCAGGTATAGGTGGAGCCGACGTTGCACCGGCAGCACTTGCCCCTTCCACAGTGCATTCGCCGCTCGAGGGAGACGAACATTCTCTCCATGGGGACACCCGCCGAGATGAGCATGCTGCATACAAACTTAAACATGACCGGCGGACCGCAGACGATGGCCCACGTGCGACGGGCCATGGACCCGTTGGCGCGGGCAATCTTCGCCTCGAGAACCTTCGTGATCAGGCCCGCCGGACCGGTCCACCCGGGGTCCGGCTGTTCCACGATGATGTCCAGCTCAATATCAAACTGGCGCCACGTATCATACTGGTACGTGAAGAGAAGCCCAGAGGGGCGTTTTGTCCCGTAGATGATATCCACTCCTCCGTAACGGCTCCGGTTCTCAAGGACGGCCAGAATCGGGGACCTCAGGGCGGCTATGCCTAGGCCGCCGGCGATCAGGAGCACGTCGGCCCCTGCCATCCGCCCGACCGGGAAATGGGTGCCAAACGGGCCGCGAATCCCCACGTGAATGCCGCGCTCCACCCGGGCCAGAAAATTCGTGAGGTTGCCCACCCGACGAATGCAAAGCTCGATATCGCCATGCCGGCTCGGGGACGAGGTTATGGAAAAGGGGGCTTCGCCGATGCCCGGGACCTCCAGCATGACAAACTGGCCCGGCCTGAACGTAAACTGTTGCCGTTGTTTCGGGTCCACGAGCTGGACCTGGTAGAGGCGCTCCTGCGCCGTGAGCGGATAGACATTGGTGATTTCGGCGCGGTAGGTAAACTCGAAGGCGCCAAGATCTTCACCCCGACGTTGAACCTCAGGAGAGGCCGCAAGGTCCACAAAGGGCAGTACGGGCTCCATGGTCACCCGTCCTTTCCTCGGATGCTGGCAATAACGTCAGGAGGCGCGATGTCTGCAAGGCAGGCGGTGCCGCATCGACCACAACCCACGCACAGGGATTCCTCGAAGGCTTCGACGAATCCCCGGTGCTTATGGTAGTAGCGGTACTTGAGGCGAACGTGGGGGTCGGGTCTGAAGTTATGGCCTCCCGCCACCTCGGCGAAGTCGATGAGGTTGCAGGAATGGAGGTGCTTTGTCTTTTTCGCGGTCCTGAGATTCATGGCCACCTGCTCTTCCACTCCGTAGCAATAGCAGGTGGGGCAGACGCTCGCACACGTGCCGCAGGAAAGGCAGCGTTTGCCCCATTCCTTCCAGACGTCGGACTGAAACTCCATGTCCAGTATCTTGGTGAGGTCCGTCGTATCGACTGTGGTGGTGAACAGGCGGTTCTTCCGATCCACGGTCTCCATGTATCTCCGATGGTCTGCCTCTCTGGGTTCCCTCACCTTCAAGCCCTTCAGGAGGCTGAAGGCGGCGGCGCTCTGGATTTCCGCAAAATAGGCCGACCCCATATCGGTCAGAAACATGTCAAAACCATGGGTCACGGTGTCGGCTCCCACGGAACGGCAGAAGCAGCCGGGCTGGGGTGTGCACTCCAGCCCGATGATGAACATATTCTTCCGCTTGGCGACATAGTAAGGGGTGGGAAAGGGACTTTCCATGAGGACCTTGTCGAGTTTGTTCAGGGCATTGATGTCGCACGGGTGCAAACCAAGGAATACGTAGGATCGGTCGACGCCGTAATCCACGGTCTTGGTCCAGGTCGCATTCTGGACATCGAACGTGCAGAGGGTTTCGTGGCTCGGAAGGACGTACCGCTTGGCCGGGTGGACGGTATTCGTGTAGTCAAGCCGAAGGTCTTCGAACCGGTGTATTTCTTCGAAGCTGAAGATCTCCCTGCCTTTGAGATCCTGCCCGATTTCCACGGGACCGATGACGGGATGGCCGGAAAGTCGCCTG
>QJVM01000256.1 GCA_003235715.1 Nitrospirota bacterium | reverse complement strand
CAGGGGTACCAGGGCCGGGTCTCGGCCTGGGGTTTTGCGCTCGGGTACGCTGGTTCCGCCATTTCTCTCCTTATTGCCTTACCTTTTGTCCAGACTGGCCAATATTCAAACGTCTGGTGGATGGTCTCAGGTTTTTTTGCGGTTTTCTCCCTCCCGCTTCTTCTCCGTCCGTATTCTCGAGGAGTTCAGGGGAAGCCAGGGTTGATTGCAGCAGCCGTTAAGGGATTCGAGGATACCCTGGTTTCTATCCGCTATCTTTCGGCCCGCAAGGGTCCCGTCCGCTTCCTGATTTCCTATTTCCTGTACGAGGACGGTGTGAATACCGTTATCGTGTTCTCAAGCATATTTGCCGCGACCACCCTTGGTTTCAGGCCGCAGGAACTGGTGCTGCTCTACCTTGTGGTTCAAATTACCGCCCTCACCGGGGCAGTCGGCATGGCGTCGCCCATCGACCGCTGGGGGCCCTTGCGGGTGGTTCGGCTTTCGCTGGCCTTCTGGCTGCTGGTGACGGTTGCAGCCTCCTTAATCCATTCCAAGACGGCCTTCTGGGGCATCGCGATTACGGCCGGACTCGGCCTCGGGACCATTCAGGCCGCCAGCCGGGCCCTTTATCTCGCCTATATCCCCCCCGGTGAGGAGGCCAGGTATTTCGGGGTCTACGCCATGATTGGCAAGACCTCAGCCATACTCGGACCTCTTCTCTTTGGTCACGTCTCTTCGCTGACGGGAAGCCAGAGACCGGCTGTGCTCGCTGTGGGGCTTTTTTTTCTGGCTGGAGGGTTTCTGCTCCGAGGTGTTCCTGCACCGGATCCATCGAGGTCAGGTTTATGACCGGCTGAACGGGCAACCTTGACAACGATCCGAGGAATCCCCGATACTACGGTCCATTTTCGGATTGTCGGGCTGATCCGGGACGGCTACGGTCGTCTTTCTATCCTGCCCACAGATTGGGGTGAGACCAATTTCTCTCGAAATCAGAGTACAGGACAATCAGGTAGATAAGGCGCTGAAGTCGCTGAAACTTAAGATGGCCAAGGATGGTACGCTTAAAGACCTCAAGCGACATACCTTCTACGAGAAGCCGTCCGTAAAGAAGAAGCGGAAACAGGCTGAGGCCCGCAAAAAGAGGGCCAAGGCGATGCGCGGAAGAAGGTAGCGTCCGCCTGAGTCCGGAAACATGAGAAGCCCCCGGAAGGTTCACCTCCCGGGGGCTTCTTCTTGACGGGACTATTTGCCGATGCAGAAGTCGCTGAAGATGGCGCCGAGCACGTCTTCGGTCGTGGTTATCCCAAGAATATCATCGAGCCCGTCCAGGGCTTCACGGAGATCCAGAGCGAGGATTTCCGTCGGGTCCCCCTGGGACATGCCGGAAATAAAGCGTGAAAGCCCCTGGCTGGTCCTTTTCAGGGCCTCCCGGTGACGGGCGCGGGTAATCAAGGTCCCTTCCAAGGTAGCGGGGTCACCGACCAGACACTTCTCGATGGCCTTCAGCAGATCGGGAACTCCCTCGCCGGTCCTGGCCGAAACCCGAACGTTGGACTGAACTACCGGAAGGGTGAGCGATTCAGAGGATGCCGGGAGGTCGGCTTTGTTTATGACAACAATAGAGGGTCGGTCTGAAACGGCCCGGAGCAGTTCGCTATCCGATTCGTGGGGCGGTTGGGCCCCGTCAATCACCAGGAGTACCAGTTCTGCGTTCTCGAGAGCCCTTCGGCTTCGCCTTACGCCCTCGGCCTCTGCCATGTCGTGACTTTCTCTTATTCCGGCCGTATCAATCAGTCGCACCGGGATCCCGTTGACATTCAGCAGTTCCTCGATGGTATCCCGAGTGGTGCCCGGGGTTTCCGTAACAATGGCCCGGTCTTCGGCCAGGAGCTGATTGAGCAGGGATGATTTGCCCACGTTGGGCCTTCCGACAATGGCCACGGACGTTCCCTCTCTCAGGATCCGGCCCGAATGGTAACTGGCGAGAAGGTGATCCGTATCCACGGCCAGAGACAAAGTGACCTTTCGGAACCTGTCGAGGTCAGGCTCCGGGACGTCTTCGTCGGGAAAGTCGATATAGGCCTCCACGTGGGCCAACAGCCTGAGCAGACGGATCTTCAGGTCCCCGATACGGCGTCCCAGTGCGCCTCCCAACTGCTCCGCCGCGCACTGAAGGCTACGACGTGTACGGGCCTGAATAACGTCAGCCACGGCCTCCGCCTGGGTCAGGTCCAGGCGGCCGTTCATAAACGCTCGGAAGGTAAATTCCCCCGGTTCGGCAGACCGGGCTCCGCGTCGGAGCACTTCTGCAAGTACCCCCTCAACGGCGATGCTCCCTCCGTGGCAATGGATTTCCACCACGTCCTCGCGGGTGTACGTTTTGGGAGCTTTCATATGAACGGCCAGGACCTCGTCAATGGGCCGTTCCGCCGAGTCCACGACCCGGCCGTAGTACAATCGGTGGGAGTCGAAGGACTCCCGGATATTACCGTGGGGGGTTCTGAAGATCGATCGGAGGATAGAGGCTGAACGGACTCCGGTCAGGCGAACAATGCCGATGGCCCCTTCGCCCCGCGCCGTGGCCACTGCGACAACCGTTTCTTCAAAGCGGCTCTGATACATGTGGCCCGTCCCGGAGCAGGAACGCCCCGTTCGCGGGAGTCCCCGACGGAGTCAGGAAGTCAGGATGCGGCCGCCGCGGCCGCCGCAGCGGTCCGGCGATTCGTGATAGTCTGCTGGATGATCGAAAGAACATTTCCAACCGTCCAGTAAAGGACCAGGCCGGAGGACAGATTAAAGAACATGAACGTGAAAATTACGGGCAGAAACTTCATGATCTTGGCCTGATTAGGGTCCATGCTGGATGGATTCGGAGTGAGGCGCTGCTGAAGCCACATGGTGATTCCCATAAGGATCGGAAGAATCCCCAAAGCCGCCCCCCCAAGAAGGGGGATGCCGGCCGGAAAGTGTCCAAAAAGCGTATCGGGCGCGGACAAATCCTTGAGCCATAACACGAAGGGTGCCTGCCTCAGTTCGATGGACACCAGAAGCACCTTATACAGGGCGAAGAACACCGGGATTTGCAGGAGCATCGGCATGCATCCGGCCATGGGGTTCACTCCGGCTTCCTTGTATAACTTCATGGTTTCCGCCTGCAGCTTCTGGGGATCGTCCTTGTACTTCTTCTTCAGTTCCTGCATCTTCGGGTTCAGCCCCTGCATCGCCTTCATGGAGGCCTGGCTTTTGGTCATAAGTGGGATAAAAGGAAGCCGGGTCAGTACGGAGATGAGAATGATGGCAATTCCGTAATTGCCCGTTGTGCGGTACAGGAGCTTGAGAAACCAGAAGAGCGGATGCGCGATGAAGGACCAGAACCCGAAATCCACGATGTCCTGAAGCCCGTTTCTCTTCAAGATATCGTACTGTTTGGGGCCCACGTAGAGGAGAAACCTGGCCTCGGGGGCCTTTGCTTCCAAACCAATCTCGAGCTTCTCGTTCCGACGCCAGACCTTAGCACTTCCGGTGCCCGAGGCGGGTCGAAGGGCCGAAGAGAAATACTTGTCCTCCTGGGCAATCCAGGCCACCTCTCCGTCAAAGTTCTGCTGTCCGTTCTTGATATCCTTGGGCTTGATGGATTCCCGGTCGGTCCCCTGAAGCAGAGACGGGCCCACGTGGACGTACTGGGAGGCTCCTTCCCCAAGAAGAAGACCAAACCCGTTGCCCAGAGCCAGATGCCACGAAGGAACGCCTTCGACCCTGACGTCAAGGTCGACCCCGTAGGAGTCATTCCTGAAGGTAAAAGTCTTGGTTACGGCCAGACCGCTGATATCCCTGTACTTCAGGGTGAGGGTTCCGCTCTCCGAGTCGGCCAGACTGAGTGCATCCTTATCCGATTCGTAAACCCACCGCGTCGGCTGTTCGGCCCTGCTGTCTCCGGCAATCACCGAGAGGGGCGGCAGGACGTAGGGAGCCGGCTCGTAAAGCCTAACGTTCAGGCCCTCCGAATCCTTGTAATGCTTAAGTTCCCAATCGGTCACCGTTGCGCCAACCGTAGTAAACGTGGCGCGGTACAGGGAGGTCTCCACCACGATCTCCCGTCCTTCCATCGTTGGCGTCGCGGGAAGGGGCGCCTCCGTCGGCACGGCTGTTACGGCCGTGGGGGAGGATTCGGTGTCGTCAGGAGGAAGTCCGACCCTGTCCGGTGCGGTTTCCGAACCGGTCCCAGCCGGTTCCTTCATGGGAGGTTTTGGCGGAGGAGGCATGATGAGGGTATTCCAGACCACGAGGATGGCCATGGAGAGGACAACTGCAAGAAGAACGCGTTTTTCCATAAAGAGATATTACTATTTCACTGGGTCATACCCGCCTGGATTAAAGGGATGACATTTCACAATACGCCGAACTGCGAGATATCCCCCCCTGAAGGCACCGTACATTTCCACTGCCTCCCGAGCGTACTCGGAGCAGCTTGGGACAAAACGACAACTTGAAGGAAGAACGGGTGAGATCCAGAGTCTGTAAAAGCGGATCAGACCGAGCAGGAGATACTTCATATCCGGATACGCCGAACCAGCTTTTCCAGAGCATCTCTGACTTCGGAAAAGGTCGCGTTCTTCATCGTTGTGCGCGCTAAAATGACCAGGTCGTATCCTGACGGCAGTAGCTGTTCCAAGGCCCGGGATGCTTCCCGGAGGATCCGTTTAAGACGGTTACGGTCGACCGCGCCCCCACTTTTCCTGCTGACCGCAATTCCGAGGTACGTTTTCTGGGTCCCGTTTGGAAGCAGGTAGATGGTCATCAGGGGACCCACAAGGAACCTGCCTTCCCGGAAGACCCTCTGAAATCGGGCGGCCTTTCTTAGGCGCTCAACCGTTTCCGTCCCTTGGCCCGTCTTCTGCTGAGGACTTTACGTCCGCTCTTGGTGCTCGAGCGCTCGAGAAAACCGTGTTTGCGCTTTCTCTTCAAGTTGTGAGGGTGAAATGTCGTGTAAGTTCCCATAGGACGGCTAATATAGTCGCATCGTTCCGGGATGTCAAGGAAGGCTGTTTGCGGGCGGGCGAGTCTCATGGGGGAGAATTCGGCGTGACGTTGGAACGCTTTTTGCGTCACCGTTTCGCCCCAAGGGGCCCAGATTTCCGCCCCCAAAATGCCGGTGGAGTAGGAAAAATCGGTTGAAATGAGGTTTGTCTGCGGTAAAAAATAAGCTTTTGCCATAGCGCATATATAGATAGAAAAAATGAAAACGCTTCGAACCTTTGCTGACCGTTTCAGCCTGGTGTTGCCGGGTGACAACTTTGTCTTGATTTCCATGGCCCTGCTCATAGGGCTTCTTTCAGGACTGGCCAATATCTTCTTCCGCTCGGCTATTGTTTTTGTCCACGAGTGGGTTTTTGAGCGCGGGAGCGAGCTGCTCCACGTTGGCTCCGCATGGTATACGCGACTTCCTCTCCCTCTCATCCCCATGACTGGCGTAGCCCTGCTGGTTTTGCTGGCCCGCAAGTACCCGGGGGAGGTGACCGGTTACGGGTTTCCCGCTTTCCTCGAGCGGGTCAATATCCTGGACGCAAAGTTTCGGGGACGAAACATCATTCTGAAAACGCTGGGGCCCGCCCTCACCATCGGGACGGGCGGCTCAGCGGGCATTGAAGGTCCGGTGGCCCAGATTGGCGGAACCGTGGGGTCCAAACTGGGGCGCATGTTCCGCGTTTCTTCGAACCGGATGAAGGTCTTTATTGCCGCGGGATCTGCGGGGGCTATTGCTGCAAGCTTCAACGCGCCCATCGCCGGCACGCTCTTTGCCGTGGAAATCGTTCTTCTGGGCAACTTCGAATTGGCCTCGTTTTCGGCCATCATCGTATCGGCCGGAATTGCCACAGTTGTGGGTCGTGCCTATTACGGCGAGGACGCTGTGTTTTCGGTTCGGCTCTATGACATGGTCAGCCCGTACGAACTCGTGCTTTACATGGGGCTCGGACTTGTCGTGGGCATACTGGCCGTTCTGTACATCCGGGTTTTCTATAACGTCCGGGAACGCTTCAATGCCATGGAACGGGTCCCGGTTATGGGCCGTCCCTTTGTGGGGGCTTTTATCGTGGGAATGATCGGAATTTTTTTCCCCGAGGTATTTGGGGACGGCTACGAGCAGATCGAGGCGGCCGTGGGCGGCCGACTCCCCTGGGCCCTGATGCTTATCCTGGTTTTTCTCAAGATCGTGGCCACGTCAGTCACCCTTGGTTCGGGCGGGGCGGGCGGCGTTTTTGCACCGGCACTGTTCATCGGGGCAATGATTGGGGGGGCTTACGGAGTGGGGGTGAACACCCTGTTTCCCGGAATGACTGCCCACCATGGAGCGTACGCGACCGTGGGTATTGGGTCATTCCTGGCCGCCACCACTCATGCGCCCCTGACCGCCATCTTCCTCCTCTTCGAAATGACCGGAAACTACCGGATCATTGTCCCCATCATGCTTGCTGCGGTCATCGGGGTCATGACCGCGAGAAAGCTGTACCCGGATTCCATCGATACGGTCGAACTCAGCCGGAAGGGGATCAATCTGCACGGAGGCCGAGCTTCGGCCCTCATGAGTTCGATCCGGGTAGGGCAGGTGATGGAAAGAGATTTCAAGAGCGTGCCGGAAACCGCGAATCTCACCGAAGTTATTCAAACCCTACTCGACGGAAATTCCATGTATCTGCCCGTGGTCAGCGATAAGGACAAGCTTATGGGGGTCATTTCGCTCCAGGACGTAAAGGGTGTGCTCTACGAAGAACAGATTTGCCGGATTGTGACGGCTGGCCAGATCGCCACAGAAGATCCGGTGACGCTGACGCCCAACGACAATCTTGGAACGGCCCTCAGGTTGTTTTCGGCCAAGGATATCGGAGTCATTCCGGTTATCGATCCCCCCGCCGGCGGGAAGCTGGTGGGGGTGGTTCGAAGGGGGCGGGTTCTGGCCACCTACGACCAGGAAGTGCTTCGGAGGGCCCGCGTGGGCTGAGGATCTGGCCCGCAGGCTGTTCAGGGCTCCGGCTTCTCTCCTGATGCCCTTTGCGTGAATATCTTCTTTAACCTGGGGAGGGCGTCCGCGGCCGCCTCAAGTCTGCGCCGGAAAACTTCTCCGTCATCCATTTCGGCAGCTCCTTCCACGGACAGGCCTGCCGGCAGAAGGTCGGTGTTGTACAGCATCATGGAAAAAATACTCCGGAACAGGTCCTCCCGGGGCAATCCCTCACGTTCCACGTGGTTGATGAAATCGACCCACAGTTCCCACATGGTGTTGTAACGTTCCGTATCCTGGGCGGCCAGATAGGCCTCAAGGGTTTGGTCCGAGAGATCCCCGAAGCCCGAACAGGGATTCTCTGAAAGAAGCAGGTAACGGAACGTGCCTTCATAAAACTTGCCCACCGGAAAGAGTCGGCACACGAGAGGCCGGGCGTCGTAAACGGAACAGTTCCGGCCTTTGAGAAACCCGCAGTGTTTTTCCCGATTGATGACGACCAGAGGGAATCCGCTTTCCGGGTCCTCCGCGTCTTCGAAATATTCCTCGGACAGGACCTCATAGGTCTGGCCGGAGACGAGACTCAGGCGTTGGATCTCGAAAGGGCTGAGAACGAGCGGATGCCCGGTTGTACAGCATCGGAGGTCGCACCGCTCGGGCACGCAGGAAAACCGGAAACGATCCTGGCCCTCCAGGGTTCGAAACCGGCTCGAGCCGGTGGGCGTCTGGTCCAGGGGCATGATGTTCAACATGAGGCTACCCATAAAATTCCGTTTCTCCTGCACACCGGGCACTCGGCCTCCAGGGACAGGGAACGCTTGAAGATATTCAAGCCGAAAGCTCCCGGTATCTTAAGGTTGGCGATAACGAGGGGATGAAGAGTACGTACGAGCTTGTCCAAGGCCTGAGTGCCATCGGTCGCCACCTCAAGCGGAACCCTGCATGCGCGGTCTCCTCGGCCACGCATCCCGAACACCCTGATCGTCTTTGAGGGGGACCCTGAACTCATTCTGTTCCGTTGATTTGCTGAAGGGCTGCCGGGCTGCCGTTCCCCGGGCCGGGCAACCGATCGCACGAAATTCCCGAATAAATGTGAGGAATTATATCAGAAGCCGAAATGCGGGTCCGGCCGGCTAAATATTTGGCGGACAGCCTCCGATGATAAATCCACTATGGCCGCAACCCGGAAGCGAACTCCCAAGATCAAGACCGATGTATCCCCGAAGCGTCTCAAACAGCTGAACACCTTCGCCGGACGCATCTCCAAGATCCTGGACCTCCCCCTGTTACTTACGGATGTCTATCGCGAACTCCTTGTGCTCTTTGCCAGCCGGGACGCCGCCGTGATCCTGAATGACGAGGCCGACGGCTATGGGCTTGACGGGGTGATGCATGCGCGTCGAAGTGAAGGATTTACGGGGATAAGGCTGGACATTCACCGGACCGGATTTGGCCGGGCGATCGCGGAAGCGGAGGGGCCGGTCGTGATTTCGGACCTACTGCGTACCGACGGCATTCCGGAAAGTGCACGGGAGCGACTTTCGGGAACAGTCCCTGAGCGTGTTCTGGGCGCTCCTCTCCTCTCCCAGGGAGGGCGGACCGGAATTATCGCAGTGGGACGTTCCGGTGAAGGCGATTTCTCCACGGAAGACAGGCACCTGATGTATCTGGTCGCTGAACACGTTTCCAATGCGGTGCAGAATGCTGTCCGCTTCCGTTATGAAAAGCTGTGCAGTCTGGAGTGGGTTCGCGCGGTCGATGCCCTGAAGGAAGGCATTCTGGTTCATGACCGGGCAAACCGTATTGTCCGGGCCAATCGCCGGCTCGCGGAGATTTTAGGACTGAATCTGAGCGAGATCTTGGGGCGGTTCTGCTCCGAGATCCTGCCTGGCGGGAACGGGCTGGGGTGCCCTTATTGCGAGGATTCGGGCCGCCGGAACCCGGCGGATAAGACCCTCAATGTTTCCACCTGTCCCATAAAGGACGATGACGAAAACACCTGCAGCGTCGTCCACGTCGTGCAGGTCAGAGAAGACGGAACGGAGCGGACCTCTGACGGGAATCTCGACGCCCTTGGGGGCCTCATCAGTGGAATCGCCTATGAGGTGAAGAGTCCCCTGACCGGCATCATCGGATATAGCGAGCTGGCGCTCGAACAGATACGCGACAAGAAACTTGCTGATGACAAGGTTCTCGAGTATTTGAACCGCATTCATTCCGAGGGAAACCGGGCTTACCGCATCATTCATGACCTTCTCTATTTTTCCCGCCGGGATCCTCCGGAAACCGGGCGCATTCGCATCAACGAAATTCTGGCCGCGTTGCTCGATGGAGAATCCAGGCGTCTCAAGAAGAACAATATCCGGCTCATAAGTAACCTGAAGGAGGTTCCAGACCTCTGGGGCGACCCGCGGCAGATTCAGCAGGTCCTGGCCAACATTCTCAGCAATGCAGTCCAGGCGCTGGCGAACACGGGAGGCAAGCGAGAACTTGAGGTGTCGACCTTGCCCGAAGGTAAGGGCGCAAGCATCTCTATCTGTGACACGGGCCCAGGCATTCCGGGAGAAGTCCGCGCCAGGATCTTTGATCCTTTTTTCGGTACTCCGGAGTTCAGTGACGGGATAGGACTCGGGCTGAGTGTGGCCTATGGAATCGTGAATGCTCACGGGGGTGAAATTCGCGTAAACGACAGGGACCCGGGGACCGAGATCGTCATCCGTCTTCCGGTGCGCAAAGACGCCTGAACTTCGACCGGACAGAGCCCGAAAGACCGCTGAATCCGAGGGTCCATTGACCGTTCGCATCCTGCCCCGCTTTGGTTGACAAAGCCAAAACCCTTGAAGTATAAAAGATGCCCTCGGGCGGTTAGCTCAGCTGGGAGAGCGCAGCCCTTACAAGGCTGATGTCACAGGTTCAATCCCTGTACCGCCCACCATCTTCAGCTTTCAGTCGGACGAGGCGGTGAAGCTGCCTTAAGAGTTACCTGGAGCGGTAGTTCAGTTGGTTAGAACGCCGGCCTGTCACGCCGGAGGTCGCGGGTTCGACCCCCGTCCGCTCCGCCATTTAGAAACAAGGGGTTGCGAGAGATCGCAACCCTCTTTGTTTCTTCAGGGTGGCGACGGTTCGGCGGACCCACTGCTCCTCCACGGTTTATGTCAGCTGTATCCCACACCGTCACCAAAACTGAAGCCGCCCCTCCCCTGACTGCTGACCGGGAGCGGGTCTCAAAGTTCCCATAATCTGGTGAGCGGTATCTTCGGTGAACATTCTCCACACAGAATCCGATAAACTGGTTCGCCTGATGCCCCGTCTCCGGGTGGGTTGATTCCGAGCGCGGGCGTCGTTCCGCCTCCGCAGCAAATGCCCAAAAATTAAAAGTCTTCAGGAGCAGCTTATGAGAAATCCTGTCATTGCCGTGATTGGGGGAGGGCGTGAAGAACGGCCGGAGTTTCTGGAAGCAGCAGAGGCCGTTGGACGTGGTCTTGCCGCCCGCGGGGCCGTCCTGATCTGCGGGGGGCTGAAGGGTGTCATGGAGGCCGCCTGCCGGGGAGCTGCCGGAGCAGGAGGCACGACCGTGGGAATTCTGCCCGGAGATTCCCCGGAAAGTGCGAACGCACATGTGACCGTTCCCATCGTTACAGGTATGGGTATCGGAAGGAACGTGATCATTGCGCGCACCGCGGATGCCCTGGTTGCCGTAGGGGGGGAGTACGGAACGCTGTCGGAGATTGCGCTGGCCCTCCAGATGAAAAAATTCGTAGTCGGTATCGGAAGCTGGAATATCTCCGGCATCCGGACGGTACCCAATGCCGATGAAGCCCTGACGGCAGTTTTCGAGTATCTTGGATTGTAAACCTTTCGGAAGGGTGGCCTGGCAACCTTCCGTCTGCTGTTGATCTGGTCTGCAACCTCGGGAGCCAGCGTGTTATAATCGGCCCAATTTTGAGGAACGGGAGTCCTGCCAAAGCCCCCTTAGCTCAGTAGGATAGAGCACAGGTTTCCTAAACCTGGTGTCAGAGGTTCGATTCCTCTAGGGGGTACCATAAAACGAGAACGGGCCGCGATAACGCGGCCCGTTTGGCTTCTCAGAGCCGGAGTCGGATAGTCAAATATGGCCCTTCTTGAGGGTGTCAATGTGTTTCTGCTCCTGTTCCATCATGTCCTTGAAGACCACCCTCGCATTGGAATCCTGAGCGGTTTCCGATAATTTCCTGTACATGTTGTAAGCCTTCCCCTCGATCCGGAGGGCGATGTCGAGGGCCGCCTTCTCCGTGGTGCATTCTTCCGGCCGGAAGAGGGCTTCGGCTTCGGCTACCGGGACGCCCGATTCCATGTGGCCGGGTTTCAGCGTCTGGGCGAAACGATCGAATGTCTTCAGTTCCAGGTCCCCTTCGATGGCACGGTGGAGGAAGGCGAGATAATCCATGTGGGTGACCTCCCATTCCCGAAGGCGAGCGAACATGTTCTGAACGGCTTCCGTTTCGGACCTGTCCTTGGCATAATCGTAGAAGTCGCGGAGCCCCTTCTCCATGGCGTAAGCCTCCACAATGGCTTTCATCAGGTCTTCTTTACCGGTGAGCATTTCAAGTCTCCTTTTCAGGTTTGTTCAGCCATGATACCACAAGCCTGACGGCTCCCCTTACGGTCACGGACGGTCTTCCGTTGGCGGATGTTCCCTGGTAGAAAAGTGGCCCTCTGCCGAAAGATCGGCGAATTCGATAACCGTAAACCGGCGACGGCCTTGCCCACATACGGATCAACCAACGGCTCAACTGCCCGACAGGCATGCGGCGGTTATAGGGGTTCAGTCACCAAATTGCCTTCAAGGACCCATTAATTATGGTAGAGGCCTCTCCGGTGGGCGCACCCTGTTTCGAGGGAAAGGCCGGAGCCTCCCCCCGCCCCCTTACGCTCGTAGTGGCGGACGACCATCCCAAACAACCGCAGACAGGACCGGTGGGCCGGTGGTGGGGCCTGATGTGGTAAGATTAACGCTCGCACTATGGGTATCTGGGCGGAAATAAAGGAAGATTTCCGTGCCGTGTTCAAGCTTGACCCGGCGGCCCGGAACCGGCTCGAAGTGGTCCTTTCCTACTCCGGGCTGCACGCTCTTTTCCTTTATCGCATCAATCACCGGCTCCTGAAGTTCGGAATCCCTTTTTTCCCAAGGTTTCTCTCACAACTGGCCCGGTTTCTGACGGGCGTGGAGATTCATCCGGCCGCCCGCATTGCACCCGGACTCTTCATAGACCATGGGGCGGGCGTCGTGATTGGCGAGACGAGCGAGATTGGCACAGGGTGTCTGCTCTATCAAGGGGTGACCCTTGGCGGAACCGGCAAGGAAACCGGAAAAAGGCATCCGACGCTGGGCGACCACGTGGTTGTGGGAGCCGGCGCCAAGGTTCTGGGCAATATCACCATCGGCGATTATGTAAAGATAGGGGCCAACTCGGTGGTGCTCAAGTCGGTTCCGGCCCATTCCATCGTGGTCGGGGTCCCCGGACGGGTCATCAAGAAGAGGATGGTCAGGATGGATGAGGCCGGGCCGGTGGAGTTTCTTGATCATATCCATCTTCCAGACCCGATGGAGGATCGCTTCCGAGCGCTGGAGGAACGGGTGGCCGAACTTGAAGGCCGAATACAGAAAGGAAAGATTGCATCGCAAACCAGTATGAGGATCTACAACACCCTGACAGGTAAGAAGGAGCCCTTTGAGCCGCTGGAACCCGGAAAGGTCGGCATGTACGTATGCGGGGTCACGGTATACGACCATTGCCACATTGGCCATGCCCGGAGCGCCATTGTGTTTGACGTGATCCGCAAGTATTTTCGTTACTGCGGATATGACGTGACCTATGTCCGGAACTTCACGGATATCGACGACAAGATTATCAACCGGGCCAAGCAGGAAGGGATTCCCTGGAACGAAGTGGCGCGAAAATATACCGACGAGTTCCGGAAGGATATGGGACTGCTGGGCGTGGAGCCGGCCGATGTGGAACCCCTTGCCACCGAGCACATGCAGGAAATCATAGATATGATCAAGGTCCTGGAAGAGAAAGGCTACGCCTATGCCGTAAACGGAGATGTCTACTTCCTGACGCGCAAGTTCGATGGCTACGGAAAGCTTTCCAAGAGAGACCTCGATGATCTGATGGCCGGTGCGCGCGTGGAAGTGAATGAGGCCAAGAGAGATCCGCTGGACTTCGCACTCTGGAAAGCCTCGAAGGAAGGTGAGCCGGCGTGGGAGAGTCCGTGGGGGCCGGGGCGTCCGGGGTGGCATATCGAATGCTCGGCCATGTCCAGCAAGCATCTGGGCCAGAGCTTCGATATACACGGGGGCGGTGCGGACCTGACGTTCCCCCATCATGAGAACGAGATCGCCCAGTCGGAGGCGACTCACGGGAAGCGTTTCGTGCGGTACTGGGTCCATAACGGATTCATCACGGTGGACAAGGAGAAGATGTCGAAATCCCTTGGAAATTTTTTCACGATCAAGGAGATTCTCGAGCGGTTTGACCCGGAGGTGGTGCGGTTCTTCCTGCTCTCCACGCATTACCGGAGTCCCATCGAGTTTTCGGATGAGCAGCTCAAAGAGGCCGAGGTGTCCCTCGATCGCTATTACACGACGTCGTGGCGGTTGTCCGGTATTCTGGCCACGGCCTCCAAGAAGGAGCGTTCCACTCCCGAAGAGAAGGTCTTTGACGGGATGTGCTCCGGCTTCGATGACCGGTTTCGTGCGGCCATGGACGATGACTTCAATACGGCCCAGGCCATCGGGGTGATTTTCGAGTTTATCCGGGAGGTAAACCGGTACCTCGACAGCAAGCCCTCGGGCGAAAGCCTTCTGGAGAGGGTTCGAAGGGCCAAGGACATCCTCGAAGGCGTGGGCAGGGTTCTTGGACTCTTTGCGCGGACCCCTGAGGATTGGTACCGAGTCCTTCTGAACAGCCGCAAGGTTCCCATGGACGAGGCGGGCATCCTTTCCGCCATCGACGAAAGAAAGCAGGCTCGGGCAAACAAGGACTGGGACCGCGCCGATCGTATCCGGAACGAATTGCTTGACGCCGGCATCCTGCTCGAAGACCGGCCTGACAGGACGGATTGGAAGGTAAAGGTCTGAAGCCGGGGCAGGGGCGCCCCCCGGAGGACGGACCGGGGGGGGTCATCGGCGTCAACCCCGTTCGGGAGGTCCTGGTGGCCGGACGGCGAGCCGTGCGCCGCGTTCTGGTGCAGGAAGGCGCTGAAGGCCGACATTCGATTCGTGAAATCTGTGCGCTGGCCAGAAAGGCTGGTGTGCGGGTCGATCACCTTTCTCGGAAGGCCTTCCACTCCCGATTTCCCCAGAAAGCGGCTCAGGGTGTGGCGGCCGAGGTCCTGGCCAAGCACCCCCTTAATCTGGAGGAACTGCTGAAGGTCCCGGCGTCCAGAAAGGAACCGGGGCTTTTTGTGCTCCTGGACGGGGTGGAGGACCCTCGGAACCTGGGGGCGGTGTTCCGGGCGGCCGAGGCCACGGGCGTTCACGGGATCGTGGTGCCGGCCCGCCGGTCTGCGCCGGTTGGAGCCACGGTGGCCAAGACGTCGGCCGGGGCCCTGGAGTTCGTGGACTTTGCCCAGGTTGTGAACCTTCGCAATGCCGTGACCGCATTGAAGGAGGCCGGATGCACCGTGGTGGGTGCTGATGCCGGGGCCCCCCTGCCGGCCTGGCAGGCGGACCTTTCGGGGCCCCTGGCCCTGGTGCTGGGAGGGGAGGACCAGGGGCTTCGCCCTGTGATCAGCCGCGCCTGTGACGTGCTTGTTTCCCTGCCCCGGCAGGGGGCCGTCAACTCCCTGAACGTCTCCGTGGCTGCAGGAATGCTCCTCTACGAGGTCCGGCGTCAGCGGTCGGCGTCCGGCTGAGCCGCCGCCTCCCGGGCGGGTCCCGTGTCCATGGGGCCTGCTTCCCCGTTTGCCTTGCAATTTCAGAAGAAAAAGTGTATAACCTATAGCTTCTCGAAGAGGGGGTATGCCGTTTTGCCACCGTAGCTCAGCTGGTAGAGCGGCTGATTTGTAATCAGCTGGTCGGGGGTTCGAATCCCTTCGGTGGCTCCATGAAATGCAACGAGAGACGGGTCGTTTTGAAGAATAGATGATGCGGAGCGGAGAGATGCCCGAGCGGCCAAAGGGAGCAGACTGTAAATCTGCCGGCTCAGCCTTCGGAGGTTCGAATCCTCCTCTCTCCACCAGTTTTCATCCGACTCCCGTGGCGCGGACGAAGCGTTCCGTTGCCCGAGAAGGCGCGGAGGTGATTTTGGGTTTGGGCGGGAATAGCTCAGTTGGTAGAGCGCTAGCCTTCCAAGCTGGATGTCGCGGGTTCGAATCCCGTTTCCCGCTCCATTTACTTGGTGCCCATGTAGCTCAGTTGGTAGAGCACATCCTTGGTAAGGATGAGGTCAGCGGTTCAATCCCGCTCATGGGCTCCAC
>QJVM01000253.1 GCA_003235715.1 Nitrospirota bacterium | reverse complement strand
TGAAGAAGTCCTCCAGGCTTTTCTCTTCCCGGACAGGAAACAGACGAATAGATGCATAGCTCATGGCAATCTTCATCATTCGGGCAAGGCCAAGATTGGAGACGGTATTAAGATTCAATGAAACCGGGTAGTCGAAAAACTTACGAAGAAAGAAGATTCGGGACAGACGGGAACGAACCAACATGACCCGGTCGTCCGTTTCGGGATCCGGCGCCCCCTCAATACGGGACAGAGGAACTCGCCGGTGCAGAAGAAGGTCATCACGGGCCGGGGCCCCCTGGAGGGGGAGGATGTTCTGCCACCAGCCCATGATCCGATCAGATTTTGAGAAGAACCGGTGTCCCCCGATGTCAATCCTGTTTTCCTTGTAGACGACCGTCCGTGAAATGCCTCCGATATACGGACTGGCTTCCAGAACCACCGGATGGATGTCCGTTCGGCCCAGAAGTTCATAAGCCGCTGTAAGGCCGGCCGGGCCTCCACCTATAATGATGGCCTGTGTTCCCCGGTTGGATGGAGTCTTTTCACTCATTCAAAGTTTCTGGGTCACGTACCAAAAACCATTCCGCCGCAGATGGCGACACGAGCCAGCAGAGTCGAAAGTACCGGGGTCACGTAAACCAGCACAGGCCATCGGAATTCGCTCGTTCGTCCCCTGGGAACCTCACATCACGGTTCCCAAAAGTGCGGGGTTGTTCTTTATCGCCTGTCGACCTTCGGCCCTCATATCTTAACACCCATAGGGGACGCCAGAGCGGGGCGTCGGCCTTACACAGCTTTGGCCTCGAGACGTATCTCCCCGTTGGTGTTCGTAACCCGCGCGAAATGCCGAAATGGAATTCGGAGCGCTGCACCCCGTTCCCTATTCAGTGGACAGAAAAGTCAGCCGCCAGATTAATGGTTCCGTTTGTCTGAATGCCGATGAGCTCGAGACTCGAGGTCACCGAAGTATTACACTTAAAGATATACTTCACCCTTAAACAAAAGGATATGGTAACAGCAAGTCGTAACTCTTCCCGTCTTCTCTTCATTGCGATAATTGTGGTCACCAGCATTCTGGCCTATCGTGGCGTCCTGGAACATGACTTTATTAATTATGACGACCCATTATACGTGACACAGAACCCCGCTGTAAGAGACGGGGTATCTGTCAGGGGCTTTCATTGGGCTCTGTCCTCGACGGTTTCAAAGCACTGGCACCCGGTCACGTGGTTGTCTCATATGCTGGATGTGGACCTGTTCAACCTTGACCCTCGGGGCCATCATGCATCCAGTCTCCTGATTCATACGCTGAATGCCGTTCTTGTCCTTCTCCTTGTTCAGCGTTGGATGCCCCATGGCTGGCAGAGTCTCCTGGCCGCTCTTCTGTTCTCCATCCATCCCTTGCGCGTTGAATCCGTGGCATGGGTTGCTGACCGTAAGGATTTATTGGCGACGTTTTTCTTTATCCTGAGTCTTCTCGCCTACAGCCGTTATGCCCAGCGTCCGAATGGACGCCGCTATTTCCTCGTTCTGCTCCTATATGTATTGGGCCTGATGTCCAAAGCCTTGCTGGTGGTAATGCCTCTCATCCTTTTACTGCTGGATTACTGGCCGCTCCGCCGTGTGGGGGGTGAAGGGATACGGGATCTGCCTCCAGGTCTGGATACAGGCCCAATCGTACGCGTTACATGGAAAGGGGCTTTTGCGGAAAAGCTTCCTCTGATTGGTCTGTCCGCGGGCATATCCGTTCTGGCGATCATGCTTCAGGAATCAGCCGGAAATCTTCAGCCCTTGGACACAGTGCCCCTATCCTTGCGGCTCTCCAATGGCCTTTGGTCCTACCTGTGGTATATCTGGAAGAGTTTCGCACCTGTGGGACTCACCGTCTTCTATCCAATTCAGATAATTTTCTTATGGAAGACCGTTCTTGCACTGCTCTTGATAACCGGCATTACGCTCGGTGTGTTATGGTTCCGCAGGAGCCATCCCTACGCCTTCATGGGATGGGGATGGTTTCTCGTCGGACTGACACCTGTCCTGGGCGTGGTTCAGGTCGGTTCACAGGCCCGTGCGGATCGTTACAGTTATTTGCCGCTCATCGGCCTGTGCATTGCCGCAGCCTTCGCAATCAGTGACGCTGTCGCACGCAATCCACGCGTGAAATCGGGAATTATTGGAGCGGTTACGGCCTATGTCTTTATCATGGCCGCCTTGACCCGTGAACAGGTTCGTGTATGGTCGAATTCACAAACGGTATTTGAGCATGCCATAAGATGGGACCCGACAAACCATATAGCCCATAACAACCTTGGAGTATATCTGCTCAATCATCGACAAACAGAAGACGCCGTAAGCCATCTTGAGCAAGCCGTGATCATCGCAGCGAATTACCCCGAGGCTTATTACAATCTTGGCTGTGCCCATCTTGGTGCGCACCGAATTCGGGAGGCCGGGAACGCTTTTTCAAAGGCCCTGGCCCTCCGCCCGGGCTATGCCGAAGCGTATAATGGCCTGGGGCTGACTTTATATGTCATGCAGGACTTTCCCGATGCACTGGAAAAACTCAACAAAGCCCTTGAACTTCGTCCGGATTTTGTCGACGCGCTGGTGAACAGGGCGGCCGTCCTCGTTGCGATGGAAAGACGGGATGAAGCTGTCCTCTCCTATCAACAGGCGTCTGAAATACTGCCCAACGATGTCGGTATCCTTGAGAACCTTGCGGACACCCTAGTCGAGACAGGCGATTTCCGGGAGGCGGCGGGACGTTACTCCCGCATTCTTCAGCTGGAACCGGGTCATCCACAGGCCACAAAATCTCTCCAGAGTCTCCTGGAAGGATTGGGCACCTCCATAGGCGACCAGAGTACCGACAGGAAAGCGACAGATGAGTAGCCTGAACGAACGAAGGAAATTCTTTCTCTGTATGGGCCTCGTGGCTGCGATCACCCTCTCCGTGTACGCACCAACCCTGCATTACCCGTTCATCAGCTATGACGACCCGGTTTATATCATCGATAACCCCCATGTGGTCAACGGGCTTTCGTGGGACGGGATAAAATGGGCCTTCCGTTCCACAGTATCCCTTCACTACCATCCTGTGACCTGGATATCGCATATGGTCGACGTGGAATTCTTCGGCATGGAGCCGGGCGCTCACCACGCATCGGCCATTATCATCCACGCCCTGGCCACAATCCTTCTGTTCACGGTAATTCACCGCTGGACCCGGCACGTATGGTCCGCGGCCTTTGTGGCGATTCTCTTCGGCATCCACCCCCTTCATGTAGAATCCGTGGCCTGGCTGTCGGAGCGAAAGGACGTGCTGGCCGGTTTTTTCCTGGCCCTTGTGCTCCTCGCCTATGGCGAATACAGCCGCCGTCCTTCTGTCTTCCGCTACCTAACGGTCGTTCTATTCTTCGTCTGCGGCCTCCTGTCAAAGGCAACCCTCGTCGTGCTGCCCGCCGCCCTTCTCCTCCTGGATTACTGGCCTCTCGGTCGTTTCCAACACACCAAAACCAACCTCCAGCCGGGACTTGCGCCCCCCATCAAGATGCGGACGGTCTCCTATATTCGGGCCGTGCTTGAGAAGACGCCCTTGGGCATTCTGTCCGTTCTACTTGCCCTTGGAACGTTATATCTTCAAGGAGCCGGCTCCAATATGGTTCAGCTTGGGGCGATGCCCTGGACCTTCCGCTTATCCAATGCCGCCCTTTCCGCTACCACGTATATGGGCAAAACCTTTTGGCCAAGCGGCCTGGCCTTTTTCTATCCGATGCATCCTATCCCCTCTTTGGACGCCGTAATGTCGGCCCTGCTTATTTTGTCGCTCAGTATTGGGGCTGTCTTTCAAGTGCGGAAACGCCCCTACCTTTTCGTGGGCTGGTTCTGGTTCCTTTTCTTTCTCCTGCCTGTTATTGGAATTGCACAGGTTGGGATTCAGGCCCGAGCCGACCGATATGCCTATCTTCCCCTGATAGGTCTGGGCCTCGGCATGGCCGGAACGATCCGGGAGATGGCGGCCGAGAAGAACTCCAGGTACAAGGGATTGGTTCTGACCCTCACGGCACTTTTCCTCCTGGGTATCACCGGGGTTGCGGTCCGGCAAGTCGGTTTCTGGCGCAGTAATCTGGACCTCTTTCAGAGAGCGGTGGACGTGACGGAGAACAACTTCATCGCCCACAACAACCTTGGCGATGAATACTTTGCACGCCGGCAATTCAAAGAGGCAGAAGCTCACTTCCGGCAGGCCACAGAGATCATGCCGCTGGAACCTCACCTCTTTGTCAACCTTGGGAATGTTCTTCTGATTCAAAAAAGGCATGCGGACGCTATCAGCGCTTTCGAGCAGGCCCTAAGCATCAAGGACGATTATAAGTCCGCGCTCGTCGGCCTGGCCCGGGCTTATATTCTTTCGGACCGTTTCGAAGATGGACTCGCGTTCTATCGGAAAGCGTCGGGATCTCTTCCGGGCTCGGCCGATTCGCATCGCTTTGCGGGTAACGCATACCTGGGGCAGGGCCGTTTGGATGAGGCCGCCACCCATTTCGAACGGGCAGCAAACATGAACCCGCAGAACCCTGAACTGTGGTTTCGCCTTGGTTTGACCTATACAGCACAGGGTCGACAAGCAGAAGCTGTGAAGTGTTTTGAGAGAGCCCTTGCTCTGAATCCAGGGTACGAATTGGCCAGAAAAGCCCTTCAATATTCCCACTCAAAACTCGGGGAAACGAATCCCCTACCATAGTTCCGCGCGCGCCTTCTTACGGTGCTTCCTGTTTTTTCTGCACACGGGTATCTCTATTCGTTTTCAGGTGTTATACTT
>QJVM01000212.1 GCA_003235715.1 Nitrospirota bacterium | reverse complement strand
AAAGGCCAGTTGACAAGCGGATCAGCCAGGAATAGGCTGAAATCATTCCGGTACGTAGCACCGCAGTGCGATGCGACGGCTGCGTGAAACCCCTAACGGCAGGTACCCAATGGAGGGCCAACGATGGCGGAGAAAACAGAACTTCAAAACGAGGTGGACAAGCTCCGGAACGACTTTACTCAACTGCGCGGCGATGTGAAGGAACTGGTGGCAACCCTTAAGGAAATCGGTGCGGAAAAGGCCAAGGGGATGAAATCCTCTCTTGATGACGAATTGAAGGAGAGGCGGGAGGACGTCCTGCGCGCCTGGGCCACCGCCAATGAGAAGAGCCGCAAGGCGGTGACCGACGTGGAAGAGGGGATCGGCAACCATCCGTTCAGCAGCGTTCTCACGGCCTTTGCCGTTGGTTTTGCCTTTGCCAAATTGTTCGACCAGGGCAGGCGGAACTGAAATCTCTGGCGGAATTCATTATAGCGGTCACCGACCTCCTTGAAGCCGAAGGGAGGTCTTTGCGCCGTTCCATTGCACGGCTTCGTCTGGGTGCCGCCATGGCAACCTTTGGAATGGTGCTGGCTATGGCGGGAACAGGGCTTTGTCTCTGGGCCCTGTATCAGTATGTATCCATGGCCAGCGGACCCGTGGCCGCGGCGCTGGTTACGGGGTTGGTGACGCTTGGCGTTGCAGGGGGTGTGATTTGGAGTGCACGAAGGCTGACGAACTGACCGTGAAGGCGGCCAAGGAGAACCTCCGGACCAGGGCCGAGGCCACGGGCCTCACATCGCTGATCCGGCAGCATCCTGTGGAATCGATGGTCACGGCGGTGCTGGCCGGATTTCTGATGGGACGAAATGATCGACTTAGGGGCGAACTCGTCAGTTTTATTCTTCGCCGGCTCTAGCCCGGCCTGCGCCGAACCTTTCCGGCGATCAAACCAACCCTTCTGAACGTCTCTAAGTTTCGGGGGAAACCCGGACCAGCACAGAGAGGCGGGTCCTGAGGGAAACGACGAACAACTGGGTAAAGGCGGGAGAAGGCTCTTTATTCTTCTTCAGAGAGGAACGCTGCCCGCAGGAATTCCCGATTGAGCCTTGCGATATTGCGGATCGTCACGCCTTTCGGACAGACGCGCTCGCACTCCCTCTCGTTCCGGCAGTTGCCAAAGCCCAGCTCATCCATCTTGCGAACCATGTTGATGACGCGGCGGTTCCGCTCGGGCTGGCCCTGGGGAAGAAGAGCGAGGTGGGACACCTTGGCCCCCACGAACAGCATGGCCGAGGCATTGGGACAGGCGGCCACACAGGCCCCGCAGCCGATGCACTCGGAGGCATCGAGGGCCTGCTCCGCCGCCCTCTGGGGTATCGGAAGGGCGTTGGCGTCGGGGGCACCGCCCGTGTTCACTGAAACGTAACCTCCGTTCTGGATGATTCCATCGAAAGCACTCCGGTCCACCATAAGATCTCGGAGGGGTTTGAAGGCCTCGGCCCGAAAGGGCTCGATCACAATGGTGTCTCCGTTATGAAACTGGCGGAGATGAAGCTGGCAGAGGGTTGTTCGGGACTGGGGTCCGTGCGGTCGACCGTTGACCACGGCCCCGCACATGCCGCAGATGCCTTCGCGGCAATCATGATCAAAGGCTACCGGTTCCTCGCCTTCGAGCGTCAGGTGTTCATTGAGCACATCCAGCATCTCAAGAAAAGACATGTCGGTGGAGAGCGGACCGGTTTCGTAGTTCCGGAACTCGCCTGTTGCCCCGGGTCCCTTCTGTCGCCAGATTCTCAGATTGAGGCTGATCGTCTTCATGTGTAACACCGCTCGCAGAGTTCGCACTCCTCGAAGATAAGGGGTTCCTTGTGAAGCATCGGCGGTTTGCCGGGACCGGCGTACTCCCAGACGGCCACGTGGGCGTAGTTGGCGTCATCCCGGAGGGCCTCGTTGTTCCCGGTCTGGCTCTCTTCCCGGAAATGCCCGCCGCAGGACTCCCGCCGTTCGAGGGCATCCATGACCATGAGTTCCGCAAACTCGAGATAATCCGCCACGCGGCTGGCTCGCTCGAGGGATTGATTGATGTTGGCTTCTTCGCCGGGGACCATCACGTTCTCCCAGAACTCAGCCCGGATTTCCGGGATCTTTTGCAGGGCTTCCCTGAGCCCCTTTTCATTCCGGGACATGCCGCACTTGTCCCACATGAGGAGTCCCAACTCGCGGTGAAAATCATCCACGGTCCGTTTGCCCCGGATGCGCAGGAGCTGCCGAATCCGCTCCGTCGCCGATTCCAGGCATCCTTTGAATTCGGCGTGATCTGTGGCCACGGCTGAAAAGCCTCCCTGGGCCAGGTAGCCGCCAATGGTGTTTGGAATAATGAAATAGCCGTCAGCAAGCCCCTGCATGAGGGCGCTGGCTCCGAGACGGTTGGCGCCATGGTCGGAGAAGTTGGCCTCCCCCAGAACGAACAGGCCCGGAATCGTGCTCATCAGGTTGTAGTCCACCCAAAGTCCGCCCATGGTGTAGTGGACGGCCGGGAAGATCATCATGGGGGTGGTCATGGGATTCTCGCCCGTAATCTTTTCGTACATGTCGAAGAGATTTCCGTACTTCTTTCGAATCGTCCCTGTTCCGTCCCGCTTGATGGCGTCGGCGAAATCCAGATACACGGCCAGCCCGGTCTCACCAACACCTTTGCCGGCGTCGCACTGTTCCTTGGCATTCCGGGAGGCCACGTCCCGGGGGACCAGGTTTCCAAAGGCCGGGTATTTCCTTTCGAGGAAATAGTCCCGGTCGGCATCGGGAATCTGGGTCGGCGCTCGTTTGTCTCCCGGATGGAGGGGGACCCATACGCGGCCGTCGTTGCGGAGGCTCTCGCTCATCAGGGTCAGTTTTGACTGGTAGTCGCCATGGACCGGGATACACGTGGGGTGGATCTGTACAAAGCCCGGGTTTCCGAACCCCGCGCCCCGTTTGCAGGCCCGCCATGTGGCCGAGACATTGGAGGCCATGGCATTGGTCGAAAGAAAATACACATTTCCGTAACCGCCCGTGGCCAGAACCACGGCGTGGGCCGAATGGCTATCGAACCTTCCGGTAACCATGTCCCGTACCACGATGCCCCGGGCCCGGCCGTCCACCACCACGAGGTCCATCATTTCTTTGCGGGGAAACATGGTGACCTTGCCCAGATGAACCTGCCGCATGAGGGCCCCGTAGGCACCCAGGAGCAGTTGCTGGCCGGTCTGGCCCCGCGCGTAGAAGGTTCGGGAAACCTGGGCCCCACCGAAGGAACGGTTGGCGAGCAGGCCGCCATACTCCCGCGCAAAGGGGACCCCCTGGGCGACGCATTGATCGATGATTGCGGTACTCAACTGGGCCAGACGGTAGACGTTGGCTTCACGGGCCCGGAAATCGCCGCCCTTGATGGTGTCAAAGAACAGGCGGTAGACGCTGTCTCCGTCGTTCTGGTAATTCTTGGCGGCGTTGATGCCGCCCTGGGCCGCAATGCTATGGCCGCGTCTGGGGCTGTCCTGGATACAGAAGCATTTGACGTTGTAACCCAGTTCGCCAAGGGTTGCCGCCGCCGAGGCTCCGGCCAGACCTGCCCCCACCACTATAATCTCGAACTTCCGACGGTTCGCGGGATTGACCAGTTTGAGATCAAATCGATGGCGGTCCCACTTCTCGGAAAGGGGTCCGGCAGGTATCCTGGCGTCGAGGTTCATACTTCTTCAGCCCGGAAAGCCTGTCTTGACCATGAACAGGATAGGGATCAGCGAGAAGACCGTTCCCATGACCACCGAGACCAGCACGGCCCCGGTTCTGATGAGGGTGTCGTACTTGGGGTGACTGAGGCCGAGGCTCTGAAACATGCTCCAGAATCCGTGACTAATATGAAGGGTCAGGCCCGCGAAGCCTGCGAGATAGAAGACCGCATATCCGGGCTGGGACAGGATGCGGCGGACCATTCCGGTTTCCGTGGCGGGCTGGACCCCGAATTTGAAATTGGCCAGGTGAACAAGCAGGAAGATGAAAATGGCCAGGCCCGTATAGGGCATGGAGCGGGAGGCCCAGTTTTCGATCTTCACGGGCCGACTGGCGGCATACCGCGCGGGTCGGGCCGAGCGGTTCTCGAAGAAGAGGACCACGGCGACGACGATGTGCGTGACGAACAGGACCAGCAATCCCGCTTCAAGGACGGGAATAAGAATGCCAAGGCTGTGCAGTCGGTCGGCGTACGTATTGAAGGCCCGGCGGCCTCCGAACAGGAAGGAATTGCCGACGAGGTGAAAAATCAGAAAAAACCCCAGCAGCCAGCCGCTTGCCGCCATCAGGTATTTTCGACCGATGCTGGACCACAGGGAAGAAAGAATCGACTTCATGGCGCTCTCCGAACCGGTTCAGTATAGCGCGAAGATGGCTTCTAAATCCCGGGTGTGGTCAATTCCTGCTGGCCTTCGGGAACCTGCACCACCAGGACGGGCACGGGAGCTCTCTTGATGACCTTCTGCGCGGTCGACCCCATGATGGAGTCGATGAGCGATGAGGTTGCATGTGCTCCCATGACAATGAGGTCCGCGCCGCATTCCCTGGCTTCGGCCAGGATCCCTTCGGCGGCCGCCCCTTCACGGATCCGGATGCCCTCGACGAGGTTCCGGCAGGGGTATCCTTCGCTTGTCCGCGAACAGAATACTTCCAGATGTCTGAGAACACGAGACTCGGCCGATTTCTCAGCCTGTTCCACGACATCGTGGATAGACGCGGGGCCGATGTACCCGTCGATGATGGCCTCCTGTTCAGGAGTGAGGCTTGAGACGACATGAAGGACCGTAATTCGGGCCTGGAAACGGTCGG
>QJVM01000259.1 GCA_003235715.1 Nitrospirota bacterium | reverse complement strand
CCATCCACGAATGAATCCATGGGCCTCATTGGCCTGTTCATCCGTGGCCTTCATTCCGGTTCCGATGGCCCATACCGGCTCGTAGGCTATCGTGACTTCTCCAAGGCTTTCCACATCCTTCAGGCCGCCCGAAAGCTGTCTTTCTAGCACTTTAAACGTCTCGCCCGATTTACGCTCCTCCAGGGTTTCGCCAATGCAGAGAATCACGTGAAGCCCGTGCTTGATCGCCGTCTTCACGCGACGGTTCACCGTCTCATCGGTCTCGCCAAAAAACTGCCTGCGCTCAGAGTGCCCGATGAGCACGTGGCTGCAACCCACATCTTTCAGCATCAGCGGGGAGACTTCACCCGTGAAGGCCCCTGAATCTTCCCAGTACAGGTTCTGAGCTGAGAGCCGCACATTGGACCCCTTAATGGCCTCGGCCACTGCCGTCAGGGCTGTATAGGGGGGGGCCACGACGACCTCCACGTTATCCCGGGCGGCCACGGCAGGCAATATCCCCTGCACCAGGGCCCGTGCCTCAGGAACGGTCATGTGCATCTTCCAGTTTCCGGCCATAATCGGTTTTCTCATGACCGGTAATTTTAGGGGAGGGGGAAGAACCAAGTCAAGGAAAATCCCTGAAAATCCGGCCGCCGGTGGCGGCCGGCCAGAGGCAAAGGGAAGCCGACCTTCCTACTTTCTTAGCTGGCCGCTCCCGAAGACGATGAACTTCTGGGCGGTCAGTTCCTCAAGCCCCATGGGGCCGTAGGCGTGGAGTTTTGTGGTGGATATGCCGATTTCCGCGCCCAGACCGAATTCAAAACCATCGTTGAATCGGGTCGACGCGTTAATCATGACGGCCGAGGCATCGGCTTCCCTCAGGAACTTCATGGCCCGTGCATGGTTTTCGGTCACGATGGTTTCCGTATGGTTCGAGCCGTACCTGGAGATATGGTCCAACGCCGCGTCAATCCCGTCCACCACCCGGCAGTTCATCTCCAGATCGAGGTACTCCTTGTGGAAATCGTCCGGCGCCAGGCCCGGCGTCCCCGGGACCAGTTCCCGGGTGGTTTCGCACCCGTGTACCTTCACCCCGGCTTTGGTGAGCCGTTCGATCATGCGCGGAAGGAAATCCGCAGCCACCGCCCGATCCACAAGCAGGGTCTCCATGGCATTACAGGTCCCGGGCCTCTGCACCTTGGCATTAAAGCCGATTTCCTCGGCCATGGAAAGGTCGGCCGAGCGGTCCACGTAAACGTGGCAGACCCCCTTATAGTGTTTCAGTACGGGTATCTTCGAGTTCTCCGTCACGGCCCGAATGAGGCCCTCACCGCCCCGCGGGATGACCACATCGATGTAATCCTCCAGTTTGAGGAGTTCCATGACGGCCTGTCGGTCTGTCGTGTCCAGAAAACCGATGGCGTCCTCAGGGAACCCTTCGGCCCCGGCCGCCTCCTTGAGAACGGTGATGATGGCCGTGTTGGAGTGAATGGCTTCCGAGCCTCCCTTCAGGATGACGGCATTCCCGGCCTTCAGGCAAAGGGCCGCCGAGTCGGCGGTCACATTAGGGCGGGATTCGAAGATGAAACCGATCACCCCTAGGGGTACGCGCATTCTCCCCACGGCCATACCGTTCGGCCGCTGACGGATTTCCGAGATGGCGCCAACCGGATCGGGCAGGGCCGCGATTTCACGAAGGCCCACCGCCATCTGCCGGATACGGGCGTCGTTCAGCTCCAGCCTGTCCAGGATGGCGTTACTCAGGCCGGCCTTTCGGCCCGACTCCAGGTCCTTCCGGTTTTCCACGATCAGCCGATCCTTTGCCGCCTCCAAAGCTTCCGCCATCCTGAGGAGGGCGCGGTTCTTGGCTTCGGTGTTCATGGAGGCCAGAATGCGCGCCGCCGCCTTGGCCCCGGCCGCCTTATCGAGAACATAGCGCTGGATATCCATCAGTAACTCCTTAATCTAAAAGGAAATTTAAACAACCTCGAATTTTAGTGCACACGATGGCGGTCTGTCAAAGAACGCCATGTCCCCCGGCTGAATCTTTCTTCGCCTCAGTGCAGGTGAATCGACCCACGGTGCCCGCCGGACTGGAAGGTCCCGGGTCTATCCCTGGCCGCCTCACCGTCTTGTCCATGATGCCCCTCGATCTCCTGCAGGGGTGCACGAACCCGCGGGCGAACGCCGCTGTTCCGAACACTTCTCCTTGAAATACAAGCGCTTGAGCCCCTAAAATAAACCCTTCGTTCGAAAATTTGAAGCCCGGATCAACGGATTGCCGGGTCATTCATCGCGGTGTTGAGGAGGAAAATCAAAGATGTCTGATACCTATTTCTTTACGTCCGAGTCTGTCACTGAGGGACATCCCGACAAGATCGCGGATCAGATCTCTGATGCGGTCCTGGACTCGATCATCGGCCAGGAGCCCCTGAGCCGCGTGGCCTGCGAAACGCTGGTGACCACGGGCATGGCTTTCATCGCGGGTGAGATCACCACGAACTGTTACGTGGACATTCCGACCCTGGTGCGGGAAACGATCCGGGACATCGGCTATACCCGGGCCAAGTACGGGTTCGACTACGAGACCTGCGCGGTCCTCACCTCCATCGACAAGCAGTCGGCGGATATCGCCATGGGTGTGGATACTGGCGGTGCCGGAGACCAGGGCCTGATGTTCGGCTATGCCTGCAACGAGACGGCGGAACTGATGCCGCTGCCCATCAGCCTGGCGCACAAGCTTTCGTTGAAGCTGTCCGAGGTCCGGAAACAGGATGTACTTGGCTACCTCCGGCCCGACGGAAAGACCCAGGTGACCATCGAGTACACCCACGATGGAAAACCCCTCAAGGTCGATACCATCGTGATTTCGTCCCAACACAGCCCGGACGTCACGCTAAAGGAAATTCGAGAGGATATCATCGAGCGCGTCATCAAGCCGGTTATTCCGACCGAGCTTCTGGATGAAGAGACGGTCAAATACCACATCAACCCCACGGGCCGCTTCGTTATCGGCGGACCCCAGGGGGACTGCGGCCTTACGGGCCGGAAGATCATCGTGGACAGTTACGGCGGGGTGGGCAGCCACGGCGGCGGCGCTTTTTCCGGCAAGGACCCGTCCAAGGTAGACCGGTCGGCCTCCTACATGGCCCGTTACGTGGCCAAGAACATCGTGGCTGCCGGTCTTGCCGATAAGGTGGAGGTGCAGCTCGCCTACGCCATCGGCGTAGCTGAACCCGTCTCGGTGTTCGTGGACTCCATGAGGACCGGGAAGGTTTCCGACCAGGAAATCTCGCGCATCGTTCGGAAGAATTTTGACCTTACGCCCGCAGGGATCATCAAGAAGCTGGACCTCCGGCGCCCCATCTTCAAAAAGACGGCCGCCTACGGGCATTTCGGCCGGGAACTTCCGGAGTTCACCTGGGAGAAGAAAGACATGGCCGCCACCCTGAAGAAGGAAGCCGGCCTTTAGTCTCGTCACTTCAAATACTGGAGATAAACCAAAGGCGCCGCCTCGTTGTTGAGGCGGCGTTTTGTTTTATCGGACTACCTCCACTGGTCACTGACGGGCCCCAGGGTGCATCGCAAAGGTGCAGTCTTCAATCTCAATCTTAAGCGGAAGGGTCTGGGAGGACGTGCATGGGAAGTGTCCCGTTCCTATATATGCCGGAGGACAGGCAACATTCCACGGGTCTCACGTGACGGGGCCGTATTTCTGGAATACCATTTAATATGGTAAACTTACCATAAATTATGGTAGTCAGGTGCGCATGTTAGAAGGTCTTTGGGGCAACCCCGTCATCGAGAAGATATTCTTTACCCTTCTTACGAGGGGCGAAGACTATGCCCTCGGAATGGCCAGGAACTTCGGAGAGCCGGTAAACCGGTTCCAGCAGCAGCTGAAACGGCTTGAAGACAACGGAATTGTTGTAAGCCGGTTGATGGGGAACGTCAGGCTCTATACCTTCAATCCGAGATATCCTTTTCTAAAAGAACTGAAGGCCTTAATCTCAAAAGCCTATGAATTCATTCCGGACGACGAGAAAGCCCAATATTACAAAAGACGCACCCGACCGCGCAGGGCCGGGAAACCCTCGTGAAAATCGACTGGAAGAATATTAGCATCAAGGAACTGGGGAGTCTGGTATGCGAAATAATGAAGGAGGAGGGCCTTGATGCGGTTCTGGTAGGAGGAGCCTGCGTCTCCGTCTACACCAAGAACCAATACGTCTCCTATGATCTCGACTTTGTATCCCACGCGTCCCTGAAGGAAATATCACGAGTCTTAAGCGGTATTGGGTTCAGCCGGAAGAGCACGCGTCATTTCGTACGGAAGGGTTGCCCTTTCTTCATAGAATTCGTTGCGCCGCCTCTCTCCATCGGGAGTGAACCGGTAAAGAACATGAGCACGCTTAAATCAAGACTGGGTGAACTGGTATTGCTTACCCCCACAGACAGTCTCAAGGACAGACTGGCCGCCTTTTATCACTGGAATGATTTAGAGGCGCTTGAGCAGGCCATCATGGTGGCCAAGGCCCAGAAGGTAAACCTGAGAGAGGTCAGACGATGGTCTGAGCATGAAGGGCACACGGAGAAGTTTTCGGCTTTCTCAAATCTGCTGAAAGAATAGTTGCATATCCTCCGATCCGACGGGCTCAGTCCGCACATTTAATGGGCGGATGGCCGAGTGAGCCTTGGGAGCCATCTTCCGAGGGCAAAACGAAGGAGTCATGCAGACGGTAAATGGCTAACCTTTCCCCCGCCTTCTCGTCAAAGGAATAGGGCTCCTGGGCTCGTCGCAGTAAATACCAGACCCAATCCGAAGGAGTTTGCGCACCGATGGGGCGGCTTTTTTTGCGTT
>QJVM01000102.1 GCA_003235715.1 Nitrospirota bacterium | reverse complement strand
AAGCTAAGGAGTTATCCTTGAGACCCCACGAGCCTCGACCGAGATAACCGCCTGCAAAGTTATGTTTTTTTACCCTAAAAGCCTGAATCCCCATGTAAAAGCAAGCAAATTCCATTCCACATACAAACTAAAGCTGTAACTTTAAGTAACAGGACCCAATCTGTAGTATTTATTGCCTTCTCGGGCCAGACCCCGTTTCTCGTCAGTTTTGGCCAACCTGAAATTTACCTAAATATGTGGTAGGGGGGTAGCGATTCGGACCAAAGAGATGGCAGAAATTGCGTAAGCGGCTTCAACAGAACACCTAGAGGACTTGAAAGAATTACCAACAGCGAGATCTTTTCCGGCAACTCTGACGAATTACTTATCACGACAGTACTTCCGCATACGGTCGAGCGGAACAACCAACATCAAAGCGTTATGCGGTTCAATTTCTCCAAAAATGAAAAAGTCAGGCAGGTTCATCACCTGCCTGACTTCAAAATCTTGAGGAAAGGGACGCTCTTCTACCGGTGTTCGACCTTGCCCCCCACCTGAAGCCGTATGATCGACCTTTTCAAAGCCACTTCGGCCCGTTTTTCGTCAATGGTCTCGGACCCAGATGTCGCCCGGCTCAACCGATCCTCGGCCCGCTTTCGAGCCTCTTCCGCCCGTTGAAGGTCGATATATTCCGCCTTTTCCGCCGACTCAGCCAGAATGGTCACCTTGTCGGAACTCACCTCTGCATACCCGGAATTGACGAACGCGTAATACGTAGCTCCCCCTTTCCTGTAACTCAGTTCGCCCACATCCAGCGTTGTTAGAAAGGCCAGATGCCCGGGAAGAACGCCGAATTGCCCGAGACTTCCGGTCGCCACGACCTCGTCCACCTCTTCGGAAAGGACCATTTTGTCAGGGCTTACAATTTCAAGATTCAGTTTTTCTGCCACAGTGCCTCCAGAATATCGCCAGTCAGAGATAATTGGAACCTATCGTCTGGCCGCAAGCTGTTCAGCCTTCTGTACGGCCTCTTCAATGGGCCCAACCATGTAGAAGGCCTGTTCCGGGAGATGGTCGAGTTTACCATCGGCAATATCCGAGAATCCCCTGATCGTGTCGGCAATCTTCACGTATTTGCCCGGCATGCCGGTAAAGGTTTCAGCGACGTTGAAGGGCTGGGACAGATAACGCTGAATCTTCCGAGCCCGCGCCACGGTGAGTTTGTCCTCGTCGGATAGTTCTTCCATTCCGAGAATGGCAATAATATCCTGAAGGTCCTTGTACCGCTGCAGAATTCTCTGAACCTTGAGAGCCACCTGGTAGTGCTCATCCCCGAGGACTTTAGGGTCAAGAATCCGGCTGACAGAATCAAGCGGGTCCACAGCCGGATAGATGCCAAGCTCGGCAATCTGCCTCGAAAGCACCACGGTTGCATCAAGATGGGTAAAGGCTGTGGCCACGGCAGGGTCAGTCAGGTCGTCGGCCGGCACGTAAATGGCCTGCATGGAGGTGATGGAACCTTTTTTGGTGGTGGTGATCCGTTCCTGAAGCCCGCCCATGTCCGTCCCAAGCGTAGGCTGATAGCCCACTGCCGAAGGCAGACGTCCAAGAAGCGCCGAAACCTCAGCGCCAGCCAGGGTGAAACGAAACATGTTGTCGATGAACAGAAGCACGTCCCGGCCTTCCTCGCGGAAGTATTCCGCCACCGTCAGGGCCGAAAGGCCGACCCGGCTCCGAGCACCCGGCGGCTCGTTCATCTGACCGTAAACCAGAGCCGTCTTGTCAATAACGCCGGACTCCTTCATTTCCATATAAAGGTCGTTACCCTCACGGGTCCGTTCTCCCACACCGGCAAAGACCGAGTATCCACCATGCTGCTTCGCAATGTTATGAATCATCTCCATGATGAGCACGGTCTTCCCGACCCCGGCGCCACCAAACATGCCCACTTTGCCGCCGCGCATAAAGGGGCAGAGGAGGTCGATAACCTTAACACCCGTTTCGAACACTTCCGTAGTAGGTTTCTGGTCCACAAACTCCGGGGCGGGTCTGTGAATCGGCCAACGCTCTTTGGCGGGAATCTCCGGCCCGTTGTCGTAGGGGTCTCCAACAACGTTCATAATCCGGCCCAGGGTCGCCTCGCCAACCGGGACAGCGATGGGCTGGCCGGTATCCACGGCCTTCATCCCCCGGACGAGGCCGTCTGTGGACTGCATGGCGATTGTTCGGACCCGGTCCTCGCCAAGGTGAGACGCCACTTCCAGCGTCACATTCAACTCAGGAGCTCCGGTTTCCGGATTCCCCTTCTGCTCCACCTTGAGGGCATTCATAATGGCCGGCAGCTCTGACTCGAACTCAACGTCCACCACCGCACCGATAACCTGTACAACTTTGCCTGCGTTCATCTAAGACCCCCTTGTTCTTTATGACGATTAAATATTTCGTAGATTCCTGTCAGATACCTAACGCTTGACCGCCTCGGCTCCTCCGATGATGTCCATGAGTTCCGCCGTGATGGTTGCCTGCCGCGCCTTATTGAACTCAAGCGTCAGGGCACCAATCATATCCGTGGCCGCCTGGGTGGCATTCTCCATGGCCGCCATCCGCGCGGCTTCTTCAGCCGCCTGGCTTTCCAGAAGGGCCTGAAAGACCTGTACTTCGACATATTTCGGAAGGAGCTGATCCAGAATTCCATGAATGGAGGGTTCAAAGAGAAACTCCATATTTTCCGAACCGGCCTCTGAACCCGTCGCCTCGATAGGAAGCAATTGCTTCGCAACCACGTTCTGCAGCGTCACCGACTTGAATTCGTTGTAAACAAGGTACACTTCATCCACGTTTTCCTCGATATAGGCGCTCATCGCGGTCCTGGCAATCTCCGAAGCCACCGTGAAATCCACCTTGCCGGACAGGCCCTCCCATTCGTTGGCCACATCGAAGGCCCGTTTGCGAACATGGCGCCTGGCCTTCTTGCCCACGGCGCTGGCGAGGACTGACTTTCCCTGTCCTTTCAACTCCGTCACAAGCCTGTCGGCACCCTTTAGGGCGTTTGTGTTGAAAGAACTGCAGAGACCCCGGTCGCCGGTAATGACAAAAACCAGTGACTTCGAAGCTTCACGTTCGGCGAGAAGCGGATGGGATTCCCGGTCGACGCCGGAAACCAGGCTGTGGAGCACATCCTCCATCTTCCGCGCATACGGCCGGGCCTCCGTCATCTTGATCTGGGCCCGCCGAAGCTTGGCCGCAGATACCATCTTCATCGCCTTGGTAATCTGGCGGGTACTCTTGACCGAGTTGATCCGCCGTCGGATATCACGGAGTGATCCCATGTCTTAAACCTGGAACCCCTTCTTGAATTCTTCGATGGCGGCGTTCAGTTTGGCTTTGAGGTCGTCATCCAGCGTCTTCTTATCGCCGAGCTCCTTCCGGACATCCGCCTTCTTGGCTTTCATAAACGCGAGCAGTTCCTCTTCGAACCGACGCACCTGGTCCACCGGGACGCTATCCATGAACCCCTGGCCTGCGGAATAGATGCCTATGACCTGGTCTTCCACATCCATCGGGACGTTTTCACCCTGCTTCAGAAGCTCAACAAGTCTCTTGCCTCGTTCAATCTGCTTCATCGTGCCGGGATCCAGGTCCGAGCCAAACTGGGCGAAGGCCGCCAGTTCCCGGAACTGGGCCAAGTCCAGACGAAGCGAGCCGGCCACCTGTTTCATCGCTTTAATCTGAGCCGCCCCGCCGACCCGGCTGACCGAAATACCCACGTTCACGGCGGGCCGGACTCCCGCAAAAAAGAGGTCGCCCTCAAGAAAGATCTGGCCGTCCGTGATCGAGATCACGTTGGTGGGAATATAGGCGGAGACGTCACCCGCCTGGGTCTCGATAATCGGAAGAGCCGTAAGAGACCCGGCACCCAAGTCATCGGAAAGCTTGGCCGCGCGCTCCAGAAGCCTCGAGTGCAGATAGAAAACGTCACCCGGATAGGCTTCACGTCCCGGAGGACGCCTGAGAAGCAGGGAAAGCTGCCTGTAGGCTACCGCCTGCTTGGACAAGTCATCGTAAATAATGAGTGCGTGCCGCCCGTTATCACGGTAGTATTCACCCATGGTACAGCCCGTATAGGGGGCAATATACTGCATCGGCGCAGGGTCGCTCGCCGTGGCTGCGACCACAATGGTGTGTTCCATGGCCCCATGGTCTTCCAGCGTCTTGACCACGCGCGCCACGTTGGCTCTCTTCTGTCCAATGGCCACATAGATGCAGATGACGCCCTTGCCCTTCTGGTTGATGATCGCATCGAGCGCGATGGTGGTCTTCCCGGTCTGGCGGTCGCCGATGATCAACTCGCGCTGGCCCCGACCAATAGGGGTCATGCTGTCAATGGCCTTGATCCCCGTCTGCATGGGCTCATGCACGGACTTTCTCTCGATAATTCCGGGAGCTACGATATCCACGGGACGGCTTTCCGAGGATTCGATGGGGCCCTTTCCATCGATCGGAAGACCGATGCCGTTGACCACCCGGCCCACCATGGCATCGCCCACCGGGCACTGCATGATGCGGTTCGTCCTCTTGACGATGTCCCCTTCCTTGATCAGCGCGTCTTCGCCAAATAGCACCGCGCCTACCTGCTCCTCCTCCAGGTTCAACACCATGCCGAACACGTCATTGGGGAATTCCAGCAGTTCCCCGGCCATGGCGTTCTCCAAGCCGTAGAGTTTAGCAATTCCGTCACCCACCGCCAGCACGGACCCGACTTCACTGACGTCCACACGGGTTTCAAAATCCGATATCTGCTTCTTTATCAGGTCACTGATCTCTTCAACCTTGATGTCCATTCTTTCACCCCTTTATGAGATCTTCTTTGAGACTGTCGAGCTGTCCTCGCAAACTTCCGTCATAAATCACGCTGCCCACCTTGATCTTTACGCCGCCCAGAATGGACGCATCTACCCGGGTCTTGACCATGGTCCTTTTTCCCGTTATCCGGTTCAGAGCATCCCCCAGTCGGCGAAGATCCTCGGCAGACATATCCACGGCCGAATATACGGTGGCTCCCGTCTTCCGGAGCCTTTCATTCAACACCTGTTCCGAGTAGGCCACCACGTCCCGGATCAGGTGAAACTTCCCGTTCTGAAGAAGCATGCGGAGGATGTGGGCGGTATCCGCCTGAACGCCCCCCTTCTCAAGGACAGTGCTCAGAATGCCGCCCTTTTCCTCCGGCGAAAAAAGCGGGCTGAAAAAAAAGTCGCGAAACTCCTTGTTGGACAGGACCAGGTCCGCAACACCTTTCAATTCTCCCAGACGCGCCTCCGGCTCCGGTTTGTCGATTACTCTTTCGACAAAAGCCCGGGCATATCTCTTGGCAACGTGACTCTGTCTCAATTCCTGTTCTCCATTCCGGTGATATATTGGTTAACCAATCTCTTCTGATCCTCGGAAGTCATCATGCCCGCGATCTTCTGCTCAGCGGTTTCCAAAGCCAGCCTTACGGCCTCGGCCTTCAGCTGGTCCATGGCTTTCTTGAGTTCCACGTCCACGCTGGCGCGGGCACGTTCCACAATATCCAGACTCGCCTTCTCGGCCTGGTCGATCATTAATTGCTCTTCACGTTCTGCCGTTTCCCGGGACTCGTCCAGAATGGTCTTGACGGTAGCGTCCTTTTCCGAAAGCCTCTGTTCAACCTCTTTCAAGGCCTTCTCCGCCAATGAACGGGCTTCGGCCGCCTCGTTCATGGTATGGGCTATTTTTTCTTTGCGGGCCCGGAGAGCCTCCTTCATAGGGGCCTTACCAAACTTGGTCAGAAGAAAAACCACGAGGGCAAAGTTGATGCAGGTCCAGAGGAAGTTGCTCGAGAAAAAGGGAACCATCTCAACCGTTTCGCCGCCCCCGCTGGCCCAGGCCGCAGACACACCTCCCAGCAGTAACAGCCAGACCGTGAAAATCAATTTCATGACTGCCCCCTCACAAGACGTTCGGCAATGGCATTGGCCAGAACGTCCACATCCGCCTTAAGTTTCTGACGGGCGGCCTCCGTGGCCGACCTCAGCTCTGCTGCGGCCTGCTCCGCGATACCTGCGGCCTCCGTCTGCGCAGCCTCAAGGCGTTTCCTCTGTTCCTCAGCACCTCGTGAACGTGCGTCGGCTATGAGTTCCTTGGCCTGGCGGCGAACATCGGCCATTTCCTGATCAATGGTCTCAAGCAGTTTCTTCCGCTTTTCATCCGCAGCTTTAGCGGCATCGAGGGCCGTCTTCACGAGCTCGTCCCGTTCCGTAATGGTCTTCAGGAACGGCTTGTAAAGGATGATATGCATAAGGTAAAGGAAGACCAGAAAGCTTCCCATTTGGGTAAGAAACCAGACCGGATAGATATCGAGCACGGCACCCCCCTTTTTCCGGAAAAAAACTGGGCGAGGATAGCACAGCGTTTTTTTTGCTGTCAAGAATTTGAGCCGGTTTTTTCTATGAATTTTACTTATAAGGTTATAGATGCCATTCAGAACACAACATTAACTGCGCTGGAATGTGGAAACACGGGGGTAACTGTCCTGTATTATTGACCATTTTCCTCTACCTCCTTGAACGCGCTCCCTCAGGTCGAAGGAGCCGTTGGGCCGTCAATCCCGTGGCCCCGAGGCATTAGCCATCAACTAATATTGATAGGACGGGTCGGTTTCGCCCGTTGGAGGAGTCCCCGATGAAGGGACCGAATCGGATCTTCATTTGCACAGGTCCGAGTCGCCACGTATAATTCTTACTGCTTTTCCACTCGTAGAAATGTCCTTTTCCTGACGCAAAAATGCGTCGAGGTCTTGAAAATTCATTTCACAGGAGGACGCTGTGAGTCCGCGCATACAGGTGTCTCTTGCCGACCGACTTAGAAGCCTGCCCCCCTATTTGTTTGCGGAAATCGACAGACTCAAGAAGGAGGCCCTGGCGGCCGGCGTTGATCTCATCGACGTCAGTATTGGCGACCCGGACATTCCGACACCGGAACATATTGTGGCCAGCATGAAGGGTGCCGTGGAAAAACCCGAACATCACCGCTACCCTTCCTCCGCAGGGATGTTGAGCTATCGGGCCGCCGTGGCGGAGTGGTACCGTCGCCGGTTTTCCGTGACCCTCGACCCGGCGACCGAAGTCGTGGCCTTGATTGGTTCCAAGGAAGGCGTGGCAAACATGCCCATGGCGTTCGTCAACCCCGGGGACGCGGTCCTCTACACCTCGCCGGGCTATCCCGTCTATCCGATTGGGACGCTGTTTGCAGGCGGCGAAGGATTCCCCCTCCCGCTGACCAAAGCGAACGGTTTTCTGCCGGACCTGGATTCGGTTCCGGCGGAAATCCTCAGGCGGACCAGGCTTTTCTTCTTCAACTATCCCAACAATCCCACCTCCGCCAGCGCTCCCAAAGAATTCTTCGAACAGGTGGTCCGCTTTGCGGAGCAGCACAACCTCATTGCCTGCCACGATGCCGCCTACAGCGAAATATTCTTTAACGGGAAGAGGCCACCAAGTTTCCTTGAAACAGAGGGAGCCAAGGAGGTCGGAGTAGAACTCCATTCCCTTTCCAAGACCTACAACATGACCGGGTGGCGCCTTGGATTTGCCTGTGGGCACCCGGAAATTGTGGGAGGCCTGGCCAAGATTAAATCCAATATCGACTCCGGAGCCTTTCAGGCCGTGCAGGAAGCCGGTATCACTGCACTTCAAACGGACGATCACGTTCTATCGGGTATTAGGCAGACGTACCAGGCGCGCCGGGATGCCCTGGCGGAGGGACTTCGGCAGGTGGGCATCGAATTCGATCTCCCGGATGCGACCTTTTATATCTGGGCACGGGTCCCATCGGGTCACACCTCGGCAAGCTTCGTGGAACTGCTCCTGAAAAAGGCCGGCATCATGGCAACCCCCGGCAATGGATTCGGCGCGGCCGGTGAAGGGTATATCCGCTTTGCGCTCACGGCACCCGTTGATCGAATGAAGGAAGCCGCGGAAAGGATGAAGACGCTTCTTTAGTTCGGGTTCGCGGCAGGGACTCGGGCCGGCGATGAACCCGATCCCTGTGGCATCGCGTCGGGGCGTCCGCCTGTGCCCCACTAAGGCTCGGCAGGCGTATCCATAGGACGTGCGCCGCAACATGATCACCCAAAGACTGCACAGCCTCCCTTCCCGTCCCGGCGTTTACCTGTTTCTGGACCGGCATAAAAGGGTCGTCTATGTAGGCAAGGCCAAGAATCTCAGGAACCGCGTTCAGTCCTATTTCTCTGAAAAGGCGGACTTGGGACCCCGGAAGGCGCGAATGGTTCGAGAAGTCGCCGATCTCGACTGTATCGCTACGGATTCCGAACTCGAGGCCTTTATCCTCGAGGCAACCCTGATCAAGAGGCACAAGCCCCGCTACAACATCGTTCTGCGGGATGACAAGAATTATCCCTACCTCTGTCTCACTCTCAAGGATCCCTGGCCCACCATAAAGGTCGTCAGAAGGCTTCCCCGAGACGGTTCCGCATGCTTTGGTCCCTATGTCCCGGCGTCGGCCATGTGGGAGACCCTGGCTTTTATCCGGAGAACCTTTCCGATACGGACGTGTTCGGGGAATCCAAGCCGCCGACGGCCTTGTGTCGAGTTCCAGATGCACCGGTGTCTGGGACCCTGCACAGGCCAGGTCACCCGTGAGACGTACATGAAGGCGGTCGACGAGGTAAAACAGTTTCTCAGGGGACAGCGAAGAGAATTGCTCCGCAGTTTGGAGAACCGGATGAACGAGGCCGCCACACGACTCGAATATGAGGAAGCGGCGGCAATCCGGGATCGCATAGCCCGGATCGAAAGGGCCCTGGAGGCTCAAAAAGTCATCTCGCCGGGGCTTGGCGATATCGACGTCTTCGGCTACTCCCGCGATGACGAAAGGGCCTGTGTAAAGGTTCTTTTCATCAGGTCGGGCATGTTGACCGGGGCCAAGGACTTCCTGTTTCGAAACCTCAAGGAAGAGTCTGACCAGGATATCCTGGCGAATGCCGTGACCCAGTTTTATACGGGTCGGGTTGGCTCTCCGGGAGAAATCTTGATTCCCTTTGGCCATGAGTCCATGGATATGCTTTCAAAGTGGCTGTCGGAACGGACGGGGCAACCGGTCAGGATTCGGCAGGCTCCGCGCTCGGGGAAACGGCGGGAACTTCTGGACATGGCCGTAGACAATGCCCGTATGGCCATGGTACCGGCGGACAGTCCTCGTATGGAGCGCTGGAGTCATGTACTGCTGACGCTGCTTGGACTCCGACATCCGCCGAGACGGATTGACTGCTTTGACATCTCCACCCTGGCCGGCCAGGCCACGGTCGGGTGCCGCGTGAGTTGGGTGGACGGACAGTTTGACAGGGATTCCTACCTCCGATTTCACATTCGTAGCGCGCAAGGCCCGGACGACTTTGCAGCCATGAGAGAGGTCATTCAAAGGTGTTACAGGAAAAACCCGCTGCCGGATCTGATCCTGGTGGATGGGGGACGAGGTCAACTCGAAGCCGCAACCAGCGCGCTGCCCTTGTATTGGAGAGATGTGACGAGGCTGATTGCGATGGCCAAGATGCGTGATGACCGTCCGGAGCGATTGTTTGTTCCGGGACGCGCCCAATCCGTCCCGCTGGACCCGGCCGATCCCTCCACCCGTCTGCTTCAGAATATCCGGGACGAAACCCACCGTTTTGCCATCACGTTCCACCGGAAGGTACGTGACCGAGCAGGGCTGGCCTCACGGCTGGAGCAGGTTCGAGGAATAGGGAAGGCAAGACGCCTGGCTCTTCTGAAGGCCTTCGGCAGCGTCGAAAACATACGGAATGCTCGGCTGGAGGACCTGCTGACTGCGGGACGAATGGACCGGGCGACAGCGGAAAGACTTTCCGCGGCCCTGGCCCCCTCGGAAGAGGGAGGGGGATCTGAGGCGGATTAGAAAGGGTCCTCGGGTCCCCCGAGGTCAGGCGGCAGAAAGAAACCTTCCGGCTGGACCGTTACCGTCCAAACCGTTGGCCTGAGCCCAACGCTCAGACTGAACCGAAGCGGGCGCGGCCAGCGTTCGCATCGCCACCCTCCACGTAGCCTCCGTAGGGAGACTCAGGGATAGAGGCCTCTCAGGAGCATGGCCTGAGCCACGCGTCCTATTCCCTTCATAAGCGCCGCTGTCCTGAGGCTGACGGCGTATTTTCTGGCCAGTGCCAGCGTCTCGTCAAAGGTTCTTGAAAGCATTTTTTTCAGACGCAGCTCAATTTCGTCCATATCCCAGAAGAAGTGTTGCAGATCCTGAACCCATTCAAAGTAAGAGACCGTCACGCCGCCGGCATTGGCCAGGATATCCGGAATCACGAATATCCCCTTGTCCACAAGAACCGGGTCCGCTTCTCTGGTGACGGGTCCGTTGGCGCCTTCGGCCAGAATGCGGCATTGCACCTGTGACGCATTCTCCCCCGTAATCTGGTTTGCTTGGGCCGCGAGGATCAGGACATCGCAGTCGAGTGCAAGCAGGTCCTTGTTCGTAATCGAATCGCCTCCGGTAACCTCGGGCGTGAGGCATCCGTGCTCCTTGTAACAGGCGTATAGAGACTCAAGCTTGAACCCGTTTCGGTCCAGCACGCCCCCGCGGGACGTGGTGACCGCGATGCAGCGACACCCGAGCTCCGCCATGGCCTTTGCGGCAATGGCCCCTACATTTCCGAAGCCTTGAAGCGCAAAGGTCGTGCCTTCGCCGAGAGACATGCCTGTCACCGCCGCAGCCTTCTGCACGGCAAAGACCACACCCCGTCCGGTCGCCTCATGGCGGTAGAGAGAGCCGCCCACCGTGATCGGTTTACCGGTCACGACGCCGGGCCGCGTTGCACCCACTTGCTTGGAATAGGTATCCATAATCCAGGCCATGACCTGTTCGTTGACCCCGAGGTCAGGAGCCGGAATGTCACGGTCCGGGCCGATCATGTTGATGAGCTCTATCGTAAATCGACGGGTCGCGCGCTGGAGTTCCGCGCGGGAGAGCATTGTGGGGTCCACCTGCAGGCCCCCCTTGGCTCCGCCGAGGGGCAGCCCCATGAGAGCGCACTTCCATGTCATGAGCATGGCCAGCGCCGCCGCATCACCCAGTGTCACGTCGGGATGGTATCGGATTCCGCCCTTGCAGGGCCCCAGAGTGTCGCTATGCTGCACACGGAAGCCGCAGTATGACCTGACCCCTCCATCGTCCATTCTAACGGGTACGGATACCACCAGAGCCCGCGCCGGCTGGCGTAACCGTTCCACGATGTTCGGATCAAGGTTCATCACCTCGGCCGTCGAAAGAAACTGGTTGAGCGCATTGTCGAAGAAAGGGCTTTTCCAGAGTTTCATTGTCATCCCGGATGCCATGGTTTCACTTTCGGTCGGACACGGAATCAGCTTATCACAGGACGTTCAAACAGCAACTGAATCCGGGCTCCCCGGAAGGCGTGACCCTACTGTAGCGCGCGAAAAAAAGTCTCGCGATTTTCTGGCGCCAGTCCGTGGCGGGTTTCATCGTCATAGGCGTCGTTGATCTGCTTGATCCATCGAACCCAGGGGATACCGGCAGCGTGGGTATCCTCCTGAATCGCCCTCCGCAAGGCTGACTCCACATTTACGCCTACGGGAAAGACATATTCACGGGTTCCGGCAATACTGCTAGCCATCCCCTGGCTCGCCTCTTCATGCAGGACAAGGCTGACGTGGTCCATCTCGTGACCCTTCAGGGACTCCATGGCCCTTTGCCATATTTCTCTCTCCCCGGAGTTCATGAAACAGCTTTCGGACAGCCTCGGCAGTAGAACCTCCACATCGGAATAGATGTTCACATCGTAAACCTCGGCGGAGACCCGAGCCGCCCCGCCTGCGACACCCGAATGGACTTCAAAGGTATAGTCATAACTCCACCCGAGGGACCATCGGGTCTGTCCTGAGAATCGCTCTCCCTCCACCGCATCGTAAGGGCCCAGAACCCGGGTTCGATGTAAAGCTTCCGCTGCAGTTCTACCGCAGACATCGTAATACTTGAACCGAACGGCCTCAGCCAGGAGAGACTGGGGTGGAACGGGCGGCGGCTCCTTTCGCAGTATGGTTAACGTCGAGGGGACGACCGCAACCGGAGGACCTCCGGTCGGAGTCCTGTGATAGGACACCCTTATCCTGGCCGCAGAACCGCCGGGGACATCCTCCGGCCGATTGGTGACAATCAGGGTTCCCTCCTCATCGTAAAACTGATACACGGTATCGGCCTTGCCCTCCGCCGGGACAGGGCTTAACAACCCCAGGAGAATGGAAGGGCCCACGTAGGCCATCAGAAGCAGCAGCCATGGACGGCATATGGGACGGAGGGTTCTCATCATCGCAATAGAAGGTAAGTCGCCCCGGGCCCCCCCTGTTGTCTGGGCGCCGTGGCATACGCCAGCACCCATTTCCGGAGCGAACCGGTCTCCAACCAGGTTCGTAAAGCTTCCTTAAGCACCGGACCCTCGGGAGAACGGAGCCCCCTTCCGTGGATTATGTTGACACACCGCAATCCCCGTGAACGGGCCTCCCGGATAAAACGGTCCAGGGCCGGCTTGGCCTCTTCGAGAGACATGCCGTGCATATCAAGATGGTCCTGAGCGGGAATCCTTCCTGCATGGAGGTCGCTGCAGATATCCGCTCGGATGCCCCCCGCACAGCCCGACATATATTCATCTGTATGCCTGAACCTGACCCCGGTATCAGACCCCATTTCTACCGCAAAGGCCCTGTCAAGGTCAGTCTCAGGGTTGGGCTCAGCCCTTCCCCGTTTCTGCGGTCGGTGTTTTAGGCGGCGGAATTCCGGGTACTCCTGAACATCGGCCATGGCCTGCCTGAAGAGTTCCTCATCCGATACCCGGGACACCTTCTCCGTGGGTGTCCCCCGTACTCTTGAAGGCGTAGATTCCGGAGACCTCCGGGGCTCCGGATCCCTTGGCTCCTCGGAAAGACGCTCACGAATCGACCCCAGAGACTCCTCGCTCCACTGGAGCGTTTTCAGCTTTCTTCTTGGCCCTGTTTTCTTCACAGCCATGGCCTATGAATTCGTCGCGAAGGACGCCGCAACTCCTGTTATCATTATAATAGGTATGAGCGGAGAAACCCGCCCTTTGCATATGGATTCCGTATCCTTCAAAATTGGACGCATTTTCTGCCATGACTGCGTTCGGGCCCTCCAAAGATTCGTGGGGTCCATGAAGGGCGTCGATCGCCTTGAGGTGCAGGGGCCCCATGTGGTGGTTTATTTCGATCCATCCGCAAATACGCGCGAATTTATTGATAAGGTTACAAGAGAGAGCATTGAGAAACTGGGCTACCGGGTGGAAACTGACAACTGATTATCACCCGCGCTGCTTCAGTTATGTGGGAGAGGAACGCACGTGAACTTTTTTCCTGAGCCACGAGGGGGAACCATCAACCATGACAAAACAGGAACTTGTCGATTTTTGTCAGAGTGAACTGACCCGGCTGGACGCCTTGTCCGAGAAGATTATCAGGCTCTCCGAAACAGCCCCGGGGACGGCTGGAGATATAGAACTGGCGGCCACGTCTGCTTTCTTTCATTATTTTTACACGGGAATCGAAAGCATAATCAGGGAAATCCTGGTGTTCGACGGAATCTCGGACCCGGGAGAGTCTGACCCTCAGCACCGACTTCTGAAGACTGCGGGGGAACTCGGAATCATTCCTCCTGAGCTCTTCAAACCTCTCTCCGATCTGCTGGCCTTCCGGACCGCCTTTGTCCACGGCAAGACAGAGGGTATCGGCTGGCCGGAATTATCATCACTGGTCTCCGATCTGCCGTCGTTCCGGGACAACTTTAGACGGGAAGTCTCGGAGTATCTGGCCGTGGTTGGCGTAGACTGAGTCCCGACCGGCCCCGAGTTGTTTCAGACAAACACCTTCGTTTCGATCCCGGCCGATACCCCCCATTATGACGAAGGCATGGGGCGACCTTGCGGTTGTGTTCAGCCGGCCACCCCCACGGCCTTCCCGTTCTAGATATCAAAACCGGGGAACGAGGAAATTCCCCTGACGGGAACAAGGCTTGTGACCGGAGCCATGCATTCCCTTTAGCGCCCAATACCTGGGCGGCAGGGCCTGGCTATCGTGATATGCCAGGTCAGCCAGGTAAATTGCGCTGATTCGCCGGTTGCCCGTGGGGAAACAGCGCTCTCTAAGGCGGGGGCGCCTGCCCGTATACGGATCAACGCTCGGCGCGAGGCCGTGCAAAATGACCCGTATGGCTCTCTCTTGGGGGTGGCCGGGAATGCTAATTGTGCTATAATCCGCAACATTTCTTTGCAATGCCACTTCCCTCCTCAGGAGAATACCATGGATGCCCAGACCATCGAACAGACTCTTGTATTGATCAAACCTGATGCCCTGAAAAACTCTTTGACCGGTTACGTCCTGTCCCAGCTGTCGGAATTTCACACCGGATTGAGGTTTGCGGGGCTGAAAATCGTGAACGTGAGCCGCATGCTGGCAGAGGAGCACTATGCAGAGCATCGCGGCAAGGTTTTCTTCCCTCCTCTTCTCGAATACATCATGGGAAAGCTTCACTATCCCGACGAGCCGGGGAAACACCGGGTCATCGCCATCGTGTACCAGGGAGCCAATGCCATCAGGAAAATCAGGGACATCGCCGGTCCCACGAATCCGCATACAGCGCGTGACCAGAAGCCGGGGTGCATTCGGGCCCTTGGAACCGTGGTCCCGATAAAGGATGCGGAGGGAAAGGTTATTGGCGAGCGGATGGATAACTTGATTCATGCCTCGGCCAACCCTGAAGAGGGTGAAAGAGAGATAAAACTTTGGTTCAAGCCTAACGACCTGCCCCCCTCCATGCAGGCCTACGACACCGAAGAAAGTGACAATTATTACTATTTCAACAATGGCAATCTCGTACTCACCCACGAGCAGGGCAGTTATTGTTTTCTGGTCCCCGGCGAGATTGCCTGGAAATCAGACCTGGACTCGCTCAGGCTCCTGGCCAAGGGACAGACAGCGCCGGCCACGCTGGAAACCGTCGTTGCAAAGTATCTGATTAACGATAAACGAAGGGGCATCTCCTAGAATCCGTTCCTGGCGGAATTCTTCAAGGGGGGAGGGTCGATGGAGCGACCCTCCCCTCCTTTTTCTGGACTGCAGAGGGGGCGGCCGAAGCTTTCCTCACGCTTCCAGACGGGCACGAACGACCACCCGAGGCATCAATTGTGAAAGTCGAGAGTGCGGAAGGCCAGCCTGATATATCGGAGGGCACCGGGGGAAGCCCGGACCCTTCGTGCAAATGTTAAACTGAATCCGCCCGCATTCAGATAAATCCGGCGGAGAATTTCGTCTCAGACTATTCGGAAGCGATACATGAATAAACGTCTCTTGGTGTTCACGGTTCTTCTTACGGTGTTTCTCTCCTTCATCGCATTGCGCGGGCGTCATCAACAGCCGCCCGTAAGTTCAACCGCTCCTGCACCTCCCCCCGTGACAGCAACCTCAGAATCTCAAGGCATTGCGCTACGTCAAGTCCGGCAGTTCCGGTGACGTTGACAGCAGCCCTTCTTCGGCGGAGAGTTCTCCCAATGCTGCTCAAACAGAAACCTCGACACCCGGGGATGTCCCGAACCCGGCCAGGTCGGTCCCGCAGCCAGACGCTAATTCAACCGGTCCTGCACCTCCCCCCTTGACAACGACCTCAGAATCTCAAGGCATTGCACCTGCAGCAAAGGCATCCTCTGAATACGTCAAGTCCGGCAGTTCCGGTGACGTTGACAGCAGCCCTTCTTCGGCGGAGAGTTCTCCCAATGCTGCTCAAACAGAAACCTCGACACCCGGGGATGTCCCGAACCCGGCCAGGTCGGTCCCGCAGCCAGACGCTAATTCA
>QJVM01000143.1 GCA_003235715.1 Nitrospirota bacterium | reverse complement strand
AAGGAGGCCACCGGCTTCTCCGTAACCTTCGGCAAATGGTTTACGGAATACACCGGGGGGAGCCTCGGCTACAGTTTCGAGCGGGCCAACATCCGCGACGTGGCCGAAGACGCCTCCGAACTGGTAAAGGACCAGGCGGGCAAGAAGGACACGAGCAAGGTCATGACCAGTCTGAAGCGGGATTCTGTGGACAACCGGCTGTACCCGCGAAACGGCAGTCTGAACGCCATCTACGCCGACTTTGCCGGCTTGGGCGGAGACAACGGCTTCTACTCGGTAACGGGCGATTCCGGCTGGCACTTCCCGCTGTTTACCGAGAGTGCTTTCTCGGTGCGGGGCCGCGTGTCGTTTGCGGACGGGATCCTCGGAAAGGAGCTCCCGCTCTATGAACGTTTCTACGTGGGCGGCATCAACTCAGTCCGGGGGCATGAGTACGGCAAAGCGGGCCCGCAGGATGAATTTGGAGAGTACATCGGTGGCAACAAACAGTTGATTTTTAATGTAGAATACACCTTTCCCATCGTGTCGGGGGCCCGGCTTTACGGGGTCATTTTCTACGACTGGGGTGCCGCTTTCAACGACGGTGATCCGATTAATTACAGGGACATGAGAGACGCCACCGGCGCCGGGGTCCGGTGGATTTCTCCCATGGGCCCCCTGCGGCTGGAGTGGGGAAAGAACCTGGATCAGAAGGCGGATGAGGATTCCAGCCGGTTCGAGTTCACATTCGGAACGTTCTTCTGAGGAGCAGGCTCTCCGCGTTTGCGGAATACCGGTTCAAAAAAACTGGGTTGAATCACGGACTGCGGTTCACTTATATCATGAGTATTTTCCAAGGAGGACTCTGAAATGAAAAGACTGTTCTGTATGGTGGGCATCGGGCTCTTGTTCGTGGCGTCGTCGCCCGCTCTGGCCGAGATGAAGGTGGGTTACGTCAACATGCAGACCGCCATCACCAAGTCAGAAAAGGGAAAGGCGGCCCGGGGAAAGCTGAACGAGCTGGTTGAGGAAAAGCGCGCCCACATCAACAGACTCGGGGAAGAGATCGAAACCCTGCAAGAGGCTGTGGAGAAACAGGGGCATCTGTATACCGAGGAGGCCCGGCGTCAGAAGCTGGCGGAGATCGAAGTCAAGCAACGGGAATACTCGCGCCTGGTTTCCCGTTTTGAAGAGGACCTCAAGTGGGCGGAACAGGACCTTGTGGAACAGTTGACGCGGGAATTGCGGCCGTTGGTGGAGGAGGTCGGGAAGAAGAATAACTTCTCCCTGATCTTTGAATACTCGCCCAACCGCTGGCTGTACGTGGATTCGGCCCTGGACATTACCGACAAGGTCATCGAAGCGTTCAACAACAAGAAGAACTGATGAAACTGCAGGAACTTTCGGAGCGGCTGGGGGTCGAACTGTCGGGGAACTCTGGACAGGACATAACCGGTGTGGCCTCTCTGGAATCAGCCGGGGTCGGAGATCTGGGCTTCCTGGATTCTGCAAAGAATCTGGATGCGGCGGAGAAATCCGACGCCGGAGCCCTTGTGGTGCCCATTGGAACGGACCTACCCGGAAGAAACCTGCTTCTTGCGGACGAACCCAAACTGGTTTTTGCCCGGGCGGTTCGATTGCTCGTACCGGCCGACACCCTGCCGACGGGCATTTCTGATAAGGCTGTGGTCTCGTCGACCGCTAAACTCGGGGCGGACGTGCGCATCGGCCCGTTCGTCATGGTCGAGGAGGACGTGGAAATCGGGGAGGGCACCTCGCTTTACCCTGGCGTTTATCTGGGTAAGGGCAGTCGGGTGGGCTCGGCATGCGTCCTGTATCCCCATGTTGTCGTGATGAACGGCTGTATGCTGGGAAACCGAGTTATTGTGCATGCAGGTGCCGTTATTGGAGCAGACGGCTTCGGGTACGTCACAAGCAAGGGTGTTCATCACAAGCTTCCGCAGGTGGGGCGTGTCGTGATTGAGGACGATGTGGAGATCGGCGCCAATACAACGATCGATCGTGCCGCCCTCGAAACGACCCTGATCGGAAGAGGGACCAAGCTCGATAATCTGGTTCAGATCGGCCACAACGTACAGGTCGGAGAGGGCTGTCTCATGGCCGGCCATGTGGGGATTGGCGGGAGTACGCGCATCGGCCGTTACGTGGTTTTTGCAGGGCAGGCCGGCTCGGCCGACCATGTGACCGTGGGAGACGGGGTCATCGTGGGCGGAAGGGGCGCACTGGCCCGGGACGTGCCGGCCGGAAGTATCGTTTCAGGAACTCCCGCTTTTTCGCACCGCGAATGGGTTAAGGCCAGCCTGGTTTTCCAGAGGCTTCCGGAAATGGAACGCCGGCTCCGGCGGCTCGAGAAGGAGCTGGGCGGTACTGGAGAGAACAAGGGGTCCTGACGGGCCGCTCCTTTCAGGAATGATTCAAATGATTGATGCGTGCATCAGGAGGTCGAACCATGATCGATGTGAATGAAATCCGAAAGATGCTTCCTCACCGCTATCCGTTTCTGCTGGTGGATCGGGTTCTGGAGCTGGAACCGGGACAGTCCATCACGGCCCTGAAGAATGTGACCGTAAACGAGGAGTTCTTTCAGGGGCATTTCCCGGCAAAGCCGATCATGCCCGGGGTGCTCCAGATCGAGGCCCTGGCCCAGGCCGCGGGCGTTCTGGCCATCAAATCAGGTCTGAGCGGCAACATGGTCTACTTCATGAGCATGGACAATGTGAAATTCCGCAAACCCGTGGTCCCCGGCGACCAGCTCATCCTGAAGGTGGCGGTCACCCAGTCCAGGGGCAAGGTCACCAAGTTTCACGGGGAGGCCTTTGTCGGCAGTGAACTTGTCAGCGAGGCGGATTTCATGGCCATGGTCTCCAACGAGGACCTCTCATGAAAAAAAGCATCCATCCCACGGCCCTTGTTGCCAAAGGGGCCCGGATTGCCCCCGGGGTTCAGGTGGGCCCTTACTGTGTCATCGGCGACAAGGTCAGCATAGGCCGGAACACCCGGCTTCACAGCCATGTGACGATCGACGGAAAGACGAGCATCGGCGCCTCATGCGAGATCTATCCTTACGCAGCCATCGGTTTTCCGCCGCAGGACATCAAGTATAAGGGCGAAGATACGGAGGTCATCATCGGCGATCGCAATATCTTCCGCGAATATGTCACGGTACATCGCGGGTCCCTGGGTGGAGACGGCAAGACCGAGATCGGGGACGACAACTTTCTCATGGCCTACTGCCACGTGGCCCATGACGTCAAGATTGCCAACCGCGTGATCATGGCCAACGCCATTCAACTGGCGGGCCATTGCGAGGTCCAGAGCAACGCCGTGATTGGTGGCGTCGTGGCGGTTCACCAGTTCTGCCGGATCGGGACCTATGCCATGGTGGCCGGGTTCAGCGGCGTGCCGAAGGATGTTCCGCCCTTCATGATCTCCTCGGGCGGAGAGAGGGCCAAGCTTTACGGGCCGAACCTGGTCGGGCTGAAACGGGGCGGGTTCTCGGATGAGAAGATTGCCTTGATCAAGAAGGCGTACCGGATGATTTTCCAGTCCAAGCTTTCCCTGCGGGAGGCGGTGGAGGAAGCCAAGAATCAGATCAAGGACTCCCCCGAGGTGGACACGCTCATCGAGTTCATCGAACAGAAGAGCAAGAGGGGCATCATCCGTTAGATGAACAGCGGCCCCATCCAGCAGGGCGAGCTGATCGGCCTGATTGCCGGCAGTGGCGGACTGCCGCTGGCAGTGGCCGAGGGCGTGCGCAGCCAGGGGAACCGGCTCGCGGTCTTTGGCCTCAAGGGTCTTGCGGACGAGACTTTATTGTCCGGAGCCGATCGTTATTACTCCATTGAAGTGGGCAAGCTCGGGAAGCTCGTCAAGTCCATCCTGGAGTGCGGCGTCCGGAGCGTGGTCTTTGCAGGCAAGGTCTCGAAAACCCTCCTGTACGGGATGAACATCGTACCGGATCTGCGGGCGGTCAAGCTTCTCTATTCCCTGAAGGATCGCAAGGATGACACGATCATGCTGGCCCTCCTGGACGAACTCGGCCGGGAAGGGATCGAGGTCCTCGAGACCACGGCCTTCACCGGTCATCTCCTCGCCACCGAAGGGTGCATGAGCAAGAAGAAGCCCACGGCCCGGCAGGAGGCGGATATTGCTTTCGGGGCCCGCATTGCACGGGAAATGGGCCGGCTCGATATCGGCCAGACCGTGGTGGTCCGGAACCGGGCGGTTATGGCGGTGGAAGCCATCGAGGGAACGGACGAAGCCATTCGCCGGGGCGGTAAGCTGGCCAAGGACGGTGCGGTTGTGGTGAAGGTGGCCAAGCCGGGCCAGGACCTCAGGTTCGACGTGCCGGTCGTCGGGCTTTCCACCCTCGAAACTCTCCGCGAGGCGGGGGCCGCGGTCCTCGCCGTGGAATCAGGAGCCGTGATCCTTATGGATCGAAAGAGACTCATCGAAGAGGCTGACCGTTCAGGCCTGGCGGTCGTTGGATTTCGTCTGCCATGACCAAAGTCGCCGTCATCGGAGTGGGGTATCTCGGGCAGCACCACGCGCGGATCTTTTCCGAACTAACGGAGTGCGAACTCGTGGCCGTGGTGGATGTGGCGCCGGAGAGAGCCGCGGAAATTGCCGCGAAGCACGGGTGCCGGGCCGAGACGGATTTCCGGAAGGTGATCGCGGATGTGGACGCGGCTAGCATCGTCGTGCCCACGGTGGCTCACTTCGGGGTTGCCATAGAATTTCTCCGATCGGGCAAGGACCTGCTCATCGAAAAGCCCTTCACCACCACGGTGAGCGAAGGGGTCGCCCTGCTTCGTGAAGCCCAGAAGAGCGGGTCGGTCCTCCAGGTGGGCCATATCGAGCGGTTCAACCCGGGGGTGGCCGAACTGCTCGGGCATTACAAGAGTCCGACGCTCATCGAGACCCAGCGACGGGCTCCCTATAACCCTCGGGGTACGGACGTGGATGTGACCCTGGACCTCATGATCCACGACATCGATATCATCCGGACGATTGCGAAATCCAAGGTCCGGAGCGTGAGGGCAGCCGGCGAATGCGTGGTCAACGACACCCTGGATATTGCGAGTGCCTGGATCGAGTTCGAAAGCGGGTGCGTCGCCCATGCCACGGCGAGCCGTCTTTCCTCGGATCGGATGCGTCGCGTGAGAATCTTTGAAAGGGAACGCGTCATTTCCCTTGATTTCCAGACGCAGCACGTTACGGTCAAGACCCGGCTCGAAGGCGGGATTCATACGGAAACGATTCAGCCCCAGCCTGTCGAACCCCTCCGGGCGGAGCTGGTGTCGTTCCTGGATTGCGTGCGTACGCGAAGACAGCCCGTGGTTACGGGTGACGACGGCCTCGAGGCGCTGAAGGTGGCCCTCAAGGTTTCGGAACTGGTGAAAGGACGAATATCAACCCCATGATCCCAATGGTGAATCTGAAGGTTCAGTACGAGGAGATCCAGTCCGAGATTCAGGATCGGATCAGCGAGATCTTCGACAGCGGTGCCTTTATTCTTGGGCCCAATGTGATGGAACTCGAACGGAGGGTGGCAGAGTACCATAACCTGTCGTATGCCATCGGGCTGGCCTCCGGGACCGATGCCCTGCACCTGGCTCTGAGGGCCGCGGGAATCGGCCCGGGCGACGAGGTCATTACCACGCCCTTCACGTTCTTTGCCACCGTGGAGGCGATCCACTATTGTGGTGCCAAAGCGGTCTTCGTGGATGTGGAACCGGATACCCTGAACATGAATCCGGCCCACGTGGAAGCCTGCATCACGCCCGCGACGAAGGCCCTCCTTCCGGTGCACATCTTTGGACATCCCGCAGACATGGATTCCCTGACGCGCATTTCGGAAAAGCACGGGCTCTTGATGGTGGAGGACTGTGCGCAGGCCTTCGGCGCCTCTTTCAAGGACAAACGTGTGGGCGCCTTCGGCACAGCCGGATGCTACAGTTTCTATCCCAGCAAGAACTTCAGCTGTTACGGCGACGGCGGTATGGTCGTAACGGACCGGAGCGAGATGAATGATCGTATTCGTCGCCTCCGAAACCACGGAAGCAACCGGACCTATGTGCATACCGAAACCGGCTACAACAGCCGGCTGGACGAACTTCAGGCCGCAGTTCTGAACGTAAAACTCCGGCGCATCGATCGGTACAACGACATGCGCCGAAATGTGGCCGCGCAGTATAACCGGCAGTTCAGCGACCTCCCGGTACGCCTGCCTGTGGAACGGGAGGGCTGTCACCACGTCTATCACCAATACACCCTCCGGAGCGACAGGCGGGACGACCTTTCGGCGCAGCTTCAGGCCAACGGGATTTCGGCCGTGATCTACTACCCGGTTCCCCTTCACCTCCAGGAGGCCCTGAAGGAATATGGTCTCGGAGAAGGGGCCTTTCCTGTGGCTGAAAAGGCTTCTAAGGAGGTTCTGTCCATTCCCATGTACCCGGAGCTTCCGGAGTCGGACGTGGCGTATATCTGCAAGACGGTCAGAAGCTTCTTCGGTGCGGCCCCGCTCGGTTGACCCGGGAGCTTCCCGCACGAGCGGAGACCCTGCCTCTGTTAACAGGCCTCAGAAGGTTCTGCGGGTCCATTCAGGATGGGCAATATGAATAGGGGAAGAAACGGCGATGTGATGATCTGTGCCGGCGAGGCCTCGGGAGAGATGTACGGGTCGGCCCTGGCCCGAGAACTCTCGAGGAGGAATCCGGACCGCAGACTCTTCGGGATGGGCGGAGCAAGAATGGCTGACGCAGGGGTGGAGATCATCGCATCGATGAACCCTGTGGTCGGCCTGGTCGAGATTCTGGAGCACCTGAAGGAGCTGCGGGCCGCCCTGGTCCGGCTGAAGCGAGCGATCCGCGAGCGGAAGCCCGGCCTTCTGGTCCTGATCGACAATCCCGAGTTCAACCTGCGCCTGGCGGCTACCGCCAGACAGGAGGGGGTCCCTGTCATGTACTATGTCAGTCCTCAGGTCTGGGCGTGGCGGAAGGGAAGGGCCAGGAAGATCGCCCGGATGATCGACGGCATTGCGGTCATTCTTCCTTTCGAACAATCCATCTATCAGGACCTGGGCGTTCGCACCGTGTACACGGGTCACCCCATCGTGGAGCAGATTCAGCAATACCTTTCCGCCCCCTCCGAGGCCGAGTCCCTGGTCGGTTCGGACCGCCCCGGCGGTGTGCTCGCCGTTCTGCCGGGGAGCCGGTCCGGAGAGATCCGTCTTCATGCGGATCTTCTGGCCCAAACCCTGGCTCTCCTCAGGAACAGACTGCCGGAACTGACCCCCGTCGTGCCCCTTGCGCCGGGCCTTTCGGCCGAGAGTCGGGAACGGCTTCGGGGTTTGGCCGAGGCGGGTGCGGTCCTCACGGAAAGATCCTCGTGGGACGTTTTTCGGGCGGCTAGGGTGGCCCTCGTGGCCTCGGGTACCGCCTCCCTGGAGGCGTCGGTCTTCGAGGTTCCCACCGTGGTCTTCTACCGGCTGAAGGGGTTGAGCTATCTCATCGGGAAGATGCTGATCGACGTCCCCCACGTTTCCCTGACGAACCTCCTCCTGGAGGATCGAGTGATCCCGGAATTCCTCCAGGACGAGGCGACGCCCGATGCGCTGGCCGAGGCCGTGGTTCGCCTTGAGAGGGATGAAGGGGCCCGGCGGGGCATGAAAGACGCGTTCCTCCGGGTCAAGGAGATCCTGGGCCGCACCGAGTCTTCGGCCCGGGCCGCGGACCTGGCCGAGGAGATTGCGGCGTGTTAGAACTGTTCAAGCTGGTCCGGCCCCACATCTGGCATGTTCTGGGCGTGGTGCTGAGCAGCCTGGTGGCCTCGGGCGCCACGGCCGGGATGGCCTGGTTCGTGAAGTACTACGTGGACGAGGTTCTGATCAATACGGAACCGGCCTACATGGCCGCGCTACCCATTGTCTTCATCCTGCTCTTTTCCCTGAAGGGCTGTTTCGTCTTTGCCCAGGGGTTTCTGGTACGGGCCATCGGGGCCAAGATTATCCTTGATCTCCGAAAGGAACTGTACCGGCACCTGATCAACATGCCTCTGGGATTCTTTCACCGGAATCCCTCGGGTTCGCTCATCTCCAGGATGCTGAACGATGCCAACGTCATCCAGTCCAATATCGTACAGGGAACCAAGGGGCTTTTCGTGGAGCTGTTCACCGTCATCGGCCTCCTGGGCGTGGCGTTCTGGCGCCGATGGGATCTCACCCTGATCACGATCTTCGTGCTTCCTCCGGCTCTGGTTCTGGTGAACCGCATTCTGAAACGGATCAAATCGGTTTCCCACAGCGCCCAGGCAAGCATCTCGAACCTGACCGACGTTCTCACGGAAACCTTCCAGGGCATGAAGATCATCAAGGCCTTTCTCCTGGAGAGCTCCAAGGACGCCTCCTTTGATGCCGAGAACCGGAGCTACTATCGCCTGGAACTGAAGAACGTGCGCCTCTCCGAGTCGGCGGCGCTCATCATGGACGTGGTGGCCGGCTTTGGCGTCGGGTTCGTCATCTGGTACGGGGGCCACCTCGCCCGGACCCACCAGATGACGCCCGGGGATTTCAGCTCCTATATTGCGGCGGTGGCCATGGTGTTTACGCCCATGAAGCGGCTGGCCACGGTCAATGCCAAACTGCTGCAGGCCACGGCGGCCCATGAGCGGATCGTATCCGTGATGACCATCAAACCGGAACGGGACGGAACCGCTGAACTGCCCCTCATCCGGGAATCGGTGCAGTTCGAGGATGTGCATCTTCGTTACGAAGAGGCCGAGACCGATGCCCTGGGCGGGGTCAACCTCACGGTTCGGGCCGGCGAGGTGCTGGCCCTTGTGGGCCGGAGCGGCGCCGGCAAGACCTCGCTCGTGGATCTCATTCCCCGTTTCTTCAGGCCCACCTCGGGCCGTGTCCTCATCGACGGGCATGACATCTCCGAGGTCCGGGCCGAGGACCTGAGGAAGCAGATCGGTCTGGTGAGCCAGGACATCGTTCTCTTCGACGATACCGTGGCCCGAAACATCGGGATGGGCCGGGAAGGCTCAACCCCTGAGGAGATCGAGGCGGCGGCCCGGGCGGCCTTTGCCCATGATTTCATCATGGAGCTTCCGGAACAGTACGAAACCCGGATCGGTGAGCGCGGGGTGATGCTCTCCGGGGGCCAGAGGCAGCGGATTTCTATTGCGCGGGCCATTCTCAAGAACCCTCCCATTCTCATCCTGGACGAGGCCACGTCGGCCCTCGACCGGGCCTCGGAACTGGCTGTGCAGCGGGCGCTGGAGAACCTCATGCAGAACCGGACGACCTTTGTGATCGCACACCGGCTGTCCACGGTCCGAAGGGCGGATCGGATCGTGGTGCTGGACCGCGGCCGGGTCGTGGAGATGGGCGCCCACGAGGAACTCCTGGCTAAGAAGGGCGTCTATGCCGAGCTGAGCGGGGTGGAATTCCGGTGATCTGAGCACCGGAAAGAGGGCCGAAGATGTGGTGGTATGAACTTCCGGCCTGGCTGGCCGCCGCTCTGTTCTTCCCCTGGGAATACGCCAAACGTCCGCCGGAACGGCGGCGGGCCTGGGCCCGGCAACGGTGGGCTCTGGACCGGCCCTCGACCCACGACGTCTGGATTCACGCGGTTTCCGTGGGCGAATGCCTGAGCGCGCTTCCCGTGATCCGGTCCCTCGAATCCGCAAGGCCCGGACTCCGGATTGCGCTTTCCACGGTCACCGACACAGGATACGGCATTGCCTCGGGCCGCCTGGCCGGACACACGGTCTTCTATATGCCGTGGGACATTCCGGGTCTGCTGCGGCGCACCTTTCGGAGTATCCGGCCGAAGGTCCTCGTGATCATGGAAACCGAGATATGGCCCGGGCTGATGGCCGTGGCAGCCAAGGAAGGCGTTCCCGTTCTCCTGGTGAACGGGAGAATTTCGGACCGTTCGTTCAGGCGATACCTCAAGATCCGGTTTATCATGAACCGCGTGCTCAAGCGCTTCTCGGTGCTCGGGATGCAGAGCGAGACCGACCGGGAGCGGATCGTGGCCATGGGCGCACCGGAAGACCGGGCCCTGAACCTCGGCAACATCAAGTACGACCTGGCCCAGCCTTCCGTCAAGGGCCTGGAATGGATGGACCGGATTTCCTCCCCCCTCCTCGTGGCCGGAAGCACGCATGAGGGGGAGGAGAAGGGGATCGTGGAGATGTACCGGTCGCTTGTTTCAAGGGGCGAGGACCTCCGGCTCCTCATCGTGCCCCGCCATCCCGAGCGCTTCGATGCTGTGGAAAGAACCATCACCGAGGCCGGGTTTCAGGTCATCCGGCGATCCTCGATTCCGGACTCCCAAGGGCCGAACCCGGGTGCCCGGCAGATCCTCCTCGTGGACCGGATGGGCGAACTGGCAGACATCTACGGCAGGAGCGATATTGTGTTTCTCGGAGGGAGCCTGGTTCCCGTGGGCGGACACAACATCCTGGAGGCGGCCCTGTGGCGGAAGCCCGTGCTCGTTGGGCCGCACATGGAAAATTTCAGGGATATCACCCTGGAGTTTCTGCAGGCGGGCGGTCTGATCCAGGTCGGCTCCTTTGCCGAACTGGAGACTCAGGTGGAGGCCCTGCTGCACGATACACAAAGGCGGAAGGACACGGGAGACCGAGCCTTCCGGATTCTGGAAAGGAACCGAGGGGCGTCACAACGCGGTGCAGACCTCATCGGCCGATACCTTGAGAACCCTTCTCACCCCGCTTAGCTGGGTTTACGGCCTCGGGGTCCGAGCCCGAAACTTGGGTTTCCGAAGAGGGATGCTTGCGATCCGGAAGCTGTCGAAGCCGGTGATCAGCGTGGGCAACCTCACCCTTGGCGGTTCAGGCAAAACGCCCTGCGCCATGCATCTGGCCCGGACGGGGCTGAAACGCGGAATGTGGCCCGTAATCCTGACGCGGGGTTACCGGGGGACGGCCCCAGGAACCTGTGCGGTGTCCGACGGGAAGCAGATCCTCCTCGGCCCGAGGGAAGCCGGGGATGAGGCTTTTCTCATGGCCCGGCATCTTCCCGGCGTGCCCGTGATCAAGTGTCCAGACCGTTACGCGGGAGGCCTCTACGCGGGGGAACGCTTCAGGTCTGACCTCTTTATCCTGGATGACGGATTTCAGCACCAGAGACTTCACCGTGAGGTGAACCTCGTGCTGATCGACGACCCGGCCCGGCTTATCCAGGATCGACTCGTCCCGACGGGCAGGCTCCGGGAGCCTTTATCGGAACTCAGGCGGGCCGATGAGATTGTGATTACCGGACAGGACATGGCCCAGGAGAATTCAGTCCGCCTTGCCGATCTGGCCGGAGGCGTTCCGTTATCCACCATGACCTACGCCCCGGATTCGGTCGTCAACGGCGGGGGCGAGGTACTTTCAGTCGAGACGCTGCGGAAGAAGAAGGCTGTGGTTTTCTGCGGCATCGCGAGTCCGGAGCGGTTCCGGAATACGCTCATGGGCCTCGGGGTCGATGTGATAGAATTTCGGGCCTTCCGGGACCATCATGAATACTCGGATCAGGACCTGGCGAGGCTCCAAGCCCGGGCCCGGGAGATGGGTGCGGAGATGGTGATCACCACGGAAAAGGACCTCGTGAAGATCAGCGACCCGGAAGTCTGGGCCCTTCGCATGACGGCCGCGCTTTCGGGAGAGACCCTGGACCGCATCTTCGCGGCGGTGCAACAGGGTGTTTCCTGAGATGAAAGGGAAGGACCGCTACAGGGAAAAAGGGAGCACTATGGACTACATTAACGTAAAGACGTCTACGCGGAACGAACTCCTTGACGTGACGAGCGAAGTCCAGGATTACGTGAGCGCCAGCGGGGTCCGCGAGGGTCTCTGCTTTCTCTTTGTTCCCCATACCACAGGCGCAGTCACCATCAACGAGGGCGCAGACCCGTCGGTGCGCAAGGACATCGCCCGATACCTCGAAAAGCTCATCCCGAAAAACGGCAACTTCAGCCACGCCGAGGGCAACTCGGACGCCCACATCAAGACCAGCCTCGTGGGTTCTTCGGAGATTCTTGCGATCGAAGACGGAAGGCTGGTCCTTGGCACCTGGCAGGCCGTCTTCTTTTGCGAGTTCGACGGCCCCAGAACAAGAAGGCTCGGCATCCGGATTATCCCGGCCCCCGGGCGTTAACAGGAGGTTACATCTGTGCGTTATTTCACTGTTCTTCTACTGATCGTTCTGCTCATCCCTGTTCCCGGGATGGCGCTTGAAAAGGAGGTCGTGGAAAGAAGCATTCAGACCCCGGTCCGAAGCGTTTCCCCCTCGCCGATAGAAGGCCTTTACGAGGTGGTAACCCAGGACAACCGGATTGTTTACATGGACAAGACCGGCCGGTACCTGGTGGTCGGCAGCATCCTGGACATCGAGAACCGGGCCAACGTGACCGACCAGCGGGTGGACGAGATTACGATCGTCGATTTCGAGAACATTCCGCTCTCTGAGGCGGTCCGGGAAGGGGACGGAAACGTCAAGATCGCGGTCTTCGACGATCCCGACTGCCCCTTCTGCCGGAAAATGCACAAGGAACTGAAAGAGCTGACCGACGTGAGCCTCTATTACTTTGTCTTCAACCTGCCCGGTCACCCTGAGGCCTACGACAAGTCTGTGAAGATCGTCTGCGCCGACGACCCCGTGGCGGCCCTGAACCGAGCCATGGAGGGCGACCCGCTTGACGATCTCAAACGATGCGAGACCGAGCAGGTCGAACGGAACAAGTCCCTCTCGCTCCGGATCGGGGTCCAGGCCACGCCTTATCTGATTTTCGAAAGTGGAAAGGCGGTGCGGGGCTACCGGAAGGCTTCGGAACTCCAGAAACATGTAAACGAGATCCTCGGGCTCCCCATGGGAACCGTGGATACCGAGCCTGAAGACGAGAACCCGGAAGACGCCCCGGCACCAGAGGCAGAAACCGAAACGCCAGCGAATCCCTGAGGTGTGAATCCGCGAACGATACCAGCGATTCGGCGGCCGGGACTCCTTTCGTTCGTCATTCTCCTGGCCGTGGTCTCCTGCGCCACGCTTTCGAGCCGGCCGGAGCTGTTCCGGGCCGTCCGGAACCAGCCGGGCCAGGTGGCCTGGTCTCCGGATTCCAGAACCCTCGCCCTGGCTTCGGGAGGCGACCTTGTTCTGGTTGACCTTCAGGGCAGAATTCTTCAGACCCTGGAGGGGGTGAACCCGGTTTTTGTGAACTGGGCTCCCGGTTCGGATCTTATCGTGGTGCATGGACCCGACGGGGCCGGGCGCAGGCTCTCCAGGTGGGAGGTAGGGAGCGGTGACCTTCAGGCCATTGGAGAATCACCGGGCGCACGGGCGGCCTTTCCCGTTGGAGATGACCGGGGCCTGGCCGTTCTTTCCCTTTCGTTTCAGAAGATGAGCGTCGGTTCCTTTGCGGATATGGGGTTTACCCTTGCGGAGGGGGCCCGGACGAAGGAACTGGGGAGCGTTCACACGAATCTTCCGCCCGGAGCGACAGAGGATGCCTATCTTGCGGCCTGGACCCTCCCGGGACTTCGACCGTTTCACGAAACCCTGCTCCGACCCCAGTACCGGAAACCGCCGATGTTTCCGCCGTACACCCTGCTGGACACCCTGGACCCTCTGACGGGCGAGGTGACGCAAATCATACGGCTAAACCTGAACCGTTACGGCACACCGCTCACCTGGTCGCCGGATGGGCGGTTCCTGGCCTTTACAGACGACTCGGGGTATCTGAACATTCTGGATGCCACTTCAGGTGACGAACCGGTTCAGGTCTCAGCGGCTGTGAAGGGCCTTTACCCGTCGTGGCATCCCATGAGGAAGGTGCTTTGCTTCGGCGGCCGGTTGGTCACTATCAAAGGGAAGGTGCTGAACAAGATGGATTCATCAGGTGAGGAATCCATCGGGACATGGTCGCCGGACGGTCTTCACCTGGCCTTGGTCGATCGTGATGGTCTGCGCGTCGTTTCCGATATTCGACTCCCGGAAGACGTCGAAGCCTGGGAGTTGTCTCCGGATATGGAGCAGGCCCGCGACCGCCTGCGTTCCCTTAAAGACCTCTACCGGAAGAACCTTATCTCCATCGACGAATACAAGTCCCGGAGGGAAAAGCACATGAAAGTTCTTGCTCCATGAAGACATCGTTGAGATCTCTGCTCTTCCTTTCGCTGATGCTAGGGGCCTGCGGGCCGGCCTTTGGGTCCGAGGCCGGGCGGTCCTGCGTCTCCTGCCACGAAGAGGCGAACCCCATGATGGTCGAGTACTGGCGGACCTCAGCCCATGCGGAGGAAAAGGTCTCCTGCGAAACCTGTCACGGCGACTACGCCTCCAATCACGACCAGCCTGCGGGCGTCCGGCCACGGGTCGAGGCCTCGGTCTGTGCGCGGTGCCACAAGGAACCGGCCAAGCAGCACTTTGCCGGCAAGCACGGGGTCGGGTTCCGGGCGGGCCAGGCCTGCACCCGAAACAGGCCGGGCCACCAGGCCGGGCAGGCGGAGTGCGGCACGTGCCATGCGCCCGACTCGGGACTGCCCCGGGAAAAGGCCGAATGCGCCCGTTTTCTCGCCCAGTCTCCGGAGATGCAGCGGCAGGGCTGCAACGCCTGTCATCAGGTGGAGAACCGGTGCGACACCTGCCACACAGTCCACGATACGAACCTCGAGACCGCCCGCAATCCTTCCATATGCGCGACCTGTCACATGGGTCCGGACCATGCCCAGTACGAGATGTGGCAGTCCTCCAAGCACGGCATTCTCTACGAGCAGTACGGGACCGGGTATGCCCCGGACTGCTCGACCTGCCACATGCCGGCCGGCACCCACAACGTGAGCACGGGCATCAGCATGGGACTGGCCGGCCAACCCTATCCGGAAGAGGTCCGAACCAAGGAACGGGAACGCATGGTCTCGGTCTGCCTTCCGTGCCACACGAAGGCCTTCTCAGAGAATTCCCTGGCCGACGCCGATGCCATTCAGAAACAGTCCAAGGTACTCCTGGACGAAGCGGCCGGAATCATCAAGTCCCTGAACGATGAGGGATTGCTCTTTCCATCCCCTGCGGAGCGGCCTGCCCATCCCCTGAGCGGTCCGGCCCTGGATATCGGCCCCCAGATGCTATACGAGAACCTGTCCTCCGTGGAGGCCGAGTTCTTTGTCATGAAAAAGTTTCACTATGTGACCGCCTACAAGGGGGCCTTCCACCAGAATCCGGACCATGCCCACTGGTACGGCAATGCGCCGCTCAAGCTCTCGCTCTCCCGAATCCGGAGTGAGGCGGAATTGCTCCGGAAATTCGGAACGCTCCGGGCCCGCCTGGACAACCTGGGGCGCGGCGCCGGGGCAGGGGAGGAGCCCCAATCAGTGCCATACGGGCCGGAAGGCAGGCTCCGCGAACTGAAGGACCGCTTTCTTTCAGGCCAGATCAGCCAGGACGAGTACGACCGGCGGAGGGCCGAAATCCTTGATGCCTCCGGCCTCTGAACGAGCGCATCATGCCCGTAACCCGGCTGGTTTTTCATTTGACAAAAACGGGCTGATATGTAAAATATCTCTTCGTTTTTGAGGGGCTTTTGAGCTCCTGAACCACACTGGGGGATCGTCCAGCGGCAGGACTCCAGACTCTGAATTTGGCTACCTAGGTTCGAATCCTAGTCCCCCAGCCATGCACTGCACGGTCGGTCAAATACGAAGGTTTGGCCGGCCTTTTCATACCGCCCGGTCCCATCGTCTAGCGGTTAGGACGTGGCCCTCTCAAGGCTAAAACACGGGTTCGATTCCCGTTGGGACCACCATCTTCTCCCCACCCGTTT
>QJVM01000005.1 GCA_003235715.1 Nitrospirota bacterium | reverse complement strand
CTCGGGGTTCGCCGCATTCCCCTTCGGGAAGGAGCTCATCGACGTTCGGCTCATTGGCGAGCCGCGTTTCGTGGGAACGGGTTTTGTCAACTTTCTGTGGATCATTCTCGCAGGTCTTTGGCTTGCCATTTCCCACGTACTCGCCGGAATCAGCTGCTTAGTTACCATTATCGGCATCCCTTTTGGACTTGCCCACTTCAAGCTTGCGGGCGTCTGCTTTGCCCCGCTGGGCAAAAAGCCCGTGAGCAGGGAACTTGCGGCAGAAGCATACCGTCGGGCCGCGAATGCTGACCTGGACACAAGGCTCGCGCAATGACGACTCACGTTGACCCACCAACGACCTTATCCGTGCCCGTGGTCCTTGACCCTTTGCCCATCGATGCCCGGTCGTGTGCCGCCGGCGTCGTGCGGTAGGGGGCCCGAATGCCCTCCCCTCGCACCTCATGGCTTATGCTCGCCGCCGGGGCCGTCATCGGACTCCTGATCCTCTCAGGCTGGAATCCCTACGACAGGGGTACGTGGCTCATGGAGGTGCTTCCGGTCATGATCGCGCTGCCGATCCTGTGGGCGACATACGAGCGATTCCCGCTCACGTCGCTCCTTTACGCGCTCATCTTCCTCCATGCGGCTGTTCTGATACTCGGCGGGACGTACACGTATGCCCGGGTTCCACTCGGTTTCCAGTTGCAGGAACTCTTCGACCTTTCGCGGAACCCCTATGACAAGATTGGCCACTTCTTCCAGGGTTTTGTCCCTGCGCTCGTTGCACGCGAGATCCTGATACGGGGGCAATACGTGCGCGGACGCCGAATGCTCGCGTTTCTCGTGGTCTGCATCGTACTGGCGATAAGCGCCACGTACGAATTCATCGAATGGGGAGCCGCTCTGGTACTTGGACAGGGCGCGGACGAATTCCTCGGAACCCAGGGAGATCCCTGGGACACGCAGTCCGACATGTTCCTCGCCCTGATCGGTTCGACGGTCGCCCTTCTAAGCCTCTCATCGATGCATGACCGTCAACTCCAACGTTTGGATAGATATGCACAAATCGAGAAAGATCCTGTTTCTTAGTTTTTTTGCATTGGTTCTTGTGGCAAGTCTGCCCGCTTGCGCCATCAATGACAAGACGTCCTCTTTCGTCTCCTTTACCACCGAATACGCGCCTATCGAATTCCAGTTTCCGTCCGGCTGGTTCAAGAACAAGGAGGAGCATCCTTACGATTTGCAATGCTTCTCAAGATTTGAGGAAATGAATACGGGGGTCTTCGTCTTCAGGAAGATGGATCTTGCGGCCGATGCAACCCCTCTGGATATCTTCTGGGCCCAAGTGGACGATATCAAGTCAAAGCGAAAGAACTTCGAGGAATTTGAATCCCTAAGAACCCATGAATACGACGACAAGACCCTCACCACCGCCACATTCCTCGGCGACCTTGATTCCAGGCGGTTTTGTTACAGATATACATTGATTCAATTCAAGGGAGACGATAGCATTTTTGCGGTTGTTCTGCAGGTAGCCATACCGGGGCAATGGGAGAAGAGCCGGCCCATTCTGGAAACGATCACGGAATCCGCGCGTTTCACTCAGGTCCCTGGTTAACATTACATCCGGACATCCGCAAAGGGACCGCAACCTGCAGGCGTGGCTGACAGGGGTCACTCTGCGGGGAGTGACACGAAAGGCAATGAAAGACTACGACCTGGTTCTCTTTGACCTCGGCGGGCTCTTGGTAAATCCCGGCGGTATGCGTCAGTTCATGGAATTGACCGGGCTGGATCCCGAAGAGATCCGACGGCGCTGGCTGGACGACGAATCTCTCATAAGCTATGAGACGGGCCAGATGACCGACCTCGAGTTTGCCGAGCACCTGGTGTCGGCCTGGCGGCTTCCTTTCAAAGCAGAGGCCTTTCTGGAGGAAATGCGCTCGTGGCCGTCGGAATTGTATCCAGGGGCGCGTGAACTACTGGAGCAGGCTAAGCAGCGTCTGCCCACGGGCTGTCTGACAAATACCAATCCCATCCTGTGGCCGAAGATCCGGGATGACCTTGGACTAGGCCTCCTGTTGGACCATCATTTCGTTTCCTTCGAAATGGGGTATGTGAAGCCCGCCGGAGAGGTCTATGATTACGTCGTAAACAGGACGGGTTTACAGCCTGGCCGGATTCTCTTCTTTGATGACCTGGAAGCCAACGTCAAAGGTGGCCGTCAGGCCGGGTTTGACAGTTACCGCGTGGATAACGTGACACAGATTCGAGAGATTATGGTCATGAAAGGAATAATCGGGAGCCCGGAAGAATTCCAGGGTCTGCGGCAACCGGGGCCTGCTGAACCGCCTCCCTGAGTTGCGTGTGAAGCTTCCTCCTCCGCCTGCCGAGCTTTGGACTTATTGCTTCTCAACCGTCTTTCTGACAGCACAAGACGTTCGGAATCCCAAGGGGCCGGTCGCGAGACCGGCCCCTTGGGATTTGTCCCGGCCCCCTATTCCAGAGTTCAGTGAGACATCCACCTCATGGCAATCCAACACCGGAAAGAGGGGCGGTCATCGTGGTTCTTTGACGCTTCATGCAAGAGTGATATGATGCTCCCAGGAGGTCTCTGGTCTCACTTTGACTCATAGCGGGGCCTGCGTGGGACAAGAAGGCAGCGTACGGGTTGCTCTAATTCCGGTGCTCCATGACCGGATGACTGCTGTAGAAGGTGAGCTTTAATCCACGAAGCCAGGAAGGAGACGTATGCAAGACATCAAAAGAATTGTGGTACCGGTTGACCTTGCCAAGAACACGGACCGTATCATTGAATTCGCGGTATATATAGGGTCCAAATTTTCCGCGACGCTCAGTCTTCTCCATGTAGCGAGATTGTACGAATCCTACACCGAGGTGGAATGGGTCGGATTTCCGAGCGTCAAACGCGCGGAAGAGGAGGTCAGGGCCCTGGCGCAGACGAAGATGACCGAACTGGTGGCCAACTGCAGCCAAAAGAGTCCCGGCTGTACCGGCAAAGTTGTGCAAGGAGACGTGGTAAGCGAAATCCTCGAGTTCGCTAAGGCTGAAAAGGCCGATATGATCGTCATGGGGACGCACGGGACGAAAGGGATTGACGAGATTCTCCTGGGCTCGGTCACACGGCGCGTCGTAAAGAAAGCTTCGTGCCCGGTTCTAACCTTTAATCCCTATCGAGGAGCATCGTAGAATCGCGTAGATAGTCTGTGCGGGCCGACCGGAAGAGGATACCGCGTTTACCGAGAGCATTATCCAGAGTCGCAGGTTTGGAGACGCGGGATGTTGGAGCGATGGGCCGTTTTTATCGCTGGGTTCCCGAGCACACCCGCACACAGGAGCGGGGCATGCTTCTTCGGCAGCTTCAAAATCAGCGCCTCTGCGGGCGGACGCACTCGGTTCGGTGCACACTCCGGACTGGGTAAATCGTGGAGGCAGGTCTCCCCTCCCCGCCCTGAGCGTTTCTGCAACTTTCTATACTCCCTTCAGCGTTTGCCGATGGGCACGTAGCTGCGGGTCCCCGGGGCCAGGGACGAAATATACGAGGGGCGGATGAGTTTACCCTGGACGATCTCCTCGATACGGTGGGCCGCCCACCCGACCACGCGGGACATGGCAAAGATGGGTGTGAAGAGCTCCTTCGGCAATCCCATCATGTTGTAGACAAAACCCGAGAAGAAGTCCACGTTCGGCGACACGTGCTTTTTCTTCTCCTCATAAACGAGCCGTACCGCCTGGGCCGCCACGTTCCGGTACAGCCGGAATTCGTTCGTCCTCCCCTTCATCTCGGCCAGCGTCTCCGCCTTCTTCTCCAGAATCAAAGCCCGAGGGTCCGACAGCGTATACACCGCGTGCCCAATGCCGAAGATCTTCCCGGAGCGGTCTCCGACCTTCTTGTCCAGGATCTTTCCAAGATACGCGGCCACCTCCCCTTCGTCGTCCCAGTCCTTCACGTTCTTCTTGATATCCTCCATCATGCCCATCACCGCTTCGTTGGCCCCGCCGTGCAGGTGACCGGACAGCGAGGCGACGCCGGAACAGATGGCCATATAGGAGTTGGCCCGGGAAGAGGAGACCGTGCGCACCGTAAAGGTGGAGTTGTTGCCCCCGCCGTGCTCGGCATGCATGGTCAGGCACTGGTCGAAAAGCCGCGTGGTGAATTCATCCGGCATGGGGCCGCCCAGCATATGGAAGAAATTCGAAGCCGTATCGAGATCCTCGTCCGGAGCGGCGAGTTTCGGTGTCCCCTTCTTGGTCGTCGCCACACGATGGATGTAGGCCACCACCGTGGGGAACTTGGCAACCAGATCGACGCACTGGCGGGTCACGTCCGAGAGCTCCGTGGAATTCGGGTTGGGGTCGAATTTATGAAGCGCAGAGATGGCCGTGTGCAGCGCACCCATGTGGTCGTCGTTTTCTGCTTTCTCGGTGATGATGCGCCAGGCTTTCTCGGGCAGAACCCGGCGCTTGGCCAGGGCTTTGGAGAACTGCTTCAGGTCCGACCGGCTCGGAAGTTCGCCCGTCAGCAGGAGAAAGGCCGTCTCATCGAAACCGCAGCGGCCCTCCTCTTCCACGTGGACCACGAGCTCCGAAACATCGTAGCCGCAATAGCATAGAACCCCGTGAGCTGGAACCACCCGGTAGTTCCCGGAACCGTCGTCAATCTTTTCGTAGCCCTTGACCTGTCCCTTGCTGGTAATGCCCGCCACCACGCCCGTGCCGTCTGCATTCCTGAGTCCCAGTTTGATGTTCTTCTCCCGCACCAGTTCCGGGTCGATCCGGTCGTGCTGAAGCGCCAGCTTCTCAACTTTTTTTAGTACGCTTTCCATTAAGTTCTTCCTTGTTCAATTCCAGGTTCTTCTCACCCATCCTGATAAGGTGGGGGCAATCGTTCAGACTTCGTGACCAACAAGATTCTTTAGCAGGATGACCTTGTCATCACCCGGCGCGTAAAACGCCGG
>QJVM01000066.1 GCA_003235715.1 Nitrospirota bacterium | reverse complement strand
CAACGGGATCGAGGCGGCCCTCCAGAAGACATAGAGGTGGAGCGCACTGATCACGCTGATGAGGATGAGTCCGAACATGCCCGTGGATGGTCAGCAAATGCGGTCAGAAACCTGATTCGTAGTTTAGCCTTTCCGGCAGGAAGGATCCGAAGGCCCGGCCGGGAAGCAGAGGCCCGCTCCTCATCCCCGGCGCCACCTTCGTCTGTGATACCCTTTTAGGCCGTTGCCTGGCGCCAGCGTGCCCCGGCTCCGACAAATTCCACGAAAGAAGGTGTTACGGTTGAAAGGAAGAACCAAACCATTCCCCACGGCACAGGATGACGCCCGGGCAGCGGAACTCTGCATCAAGGCACCCCAGACCGAGTCCCCGTCGTACCGGCTGGCCTACATGGACCCGGATTTCATTATGCGGGACGAGGCTCGCCCCGTGCGGCTCCAGCTGGAACTGCTGAAGCCGGAACTGATCCAGGAAGCCCACAAGATTGAAAGCACCATCGTGGTCTTTGGCGGGACGCGGATTCCGGAGCGACCGGAGGCAGAGCGCCGGCTGGCCGAAGCCGAGGCCGCGCACTCCATGGACCCGGAAAACCCGGACCTGGCCCGCGGGGTTCGCATCGCCCGGAGCATCCTGGACAAGTGTCACTTCTACGACGAGGCCCGAAAGCTGGGGACCATGGTCTCCGGTTACTGTGAGGACACCCTGCCCTGCACCTTTGTGGTGATCACCGGGGGAGGGCCCGGCATCATGGAGGCGGCCAATCGCGGGGCCCATGACATTGGCGCCAAGACAATTGGGCTCAATATCGTTCTCCCCTTCGAGCAGCAGCCCAACGCCTATGTCACCCCGGAGCTCAGTTTCCAGTTTCATTACTTCGCCATCCGCAAGATGCATTTCCTGATGAGGGCCCGGGCGCTGGTGGCTTTTCCCGGAGGCTACGGAACCCTGGATGAACTGTTTGAAACCCTGACCCTGATCCAGACCCGAAAAGTCGCGCCGGTTCCCGTAATCCTGTTTGGCAGAGACTTCTGGAAGCGGATTATCAATTTCGAGGCCCTGGTGGAGGAAGGCACCATCTCGCCGCAGGACATCGACATCTTCCAGTACGCGGATACCGCCGAGGAGGCCTTTGCCTTAATCCGGCAATTCTACGCCGTTTAAGCCGGAAACACGGATACCTGCGATAGACGGCAAAACGGGGAGACGTTTCCCTTTCAGCCCTGGGGAAACGGCTGGATCCGGATCAGGTCTGAAATGATGGGGGCGGAATTGAAACGGGATGGCTCGGTCCCGGGGTCGGTTCCGGGTCAAAGTCAGGGAGCACTCCGCAGGTGCCTCTACTCAAGTTCAAGAGCTTCGTGTACACGGTCCGCGTTCTCGAGCAGATAGTCCCGCAGCCCGGCCTCAAAACCGGTTGTCCTGTTCAGGCTCTCCTTGAAGGCTTCCAGGTCCAGTCGCCCCAGGCAGAAGTATTCGCCGGTCTGGGGGTTCTGCCAGTGTTCCTGCACCTGCGCCGCCGAGAGGGTCATCGCGGTCACGGCCTGGATCGCGTCGTTTGAGGCGGGCTCACCCCCAACAGACGCCGCATAGTCCTTCAGGAGCAACGCCATATAGGAGTCAAAGAGTCGGGCCACTTCGTTTACGGCCCGATTCTCGCCGGTTGCCTGAAGCCGGTCGTACTCACGCATACCGTAGGCCGAGCAGACCCCGTGAATCACACGCCCATGCTCATTGCTGAAGAAACCGCTTCCCTTCAGGACCCAGGACGGGGCACCCAGGTCCGCCAGCGGCACGCTTACGGTCCGCTCAGCACGAGCGGCGCAGCCGGCGGTCGTCCCCACCAGCAGGACCAGAAACAGCGACGGCAGGGCTAATATCCTCATGGTGGGACTCTATTCCGCATGGGATGCCTGTACCCGGAAGCGTCCTTTGCGAGGTTATAACCCCCTTATACAGGAATCAGGGGCAGGTGTCCACTTTACGGGCTCGGTACAAAGGGGTTGAAAAGGGCCGGGGAACGAATTCCCCAGCCCTTCATGAATGGTACGCCCGGAGGGATTCGAACCCCCGACCAACAGATTCGAAGTCTGCGACTCTATCCAGCTGAGCTACGGGCGCATGGGCTGCAGAATGTTCTTCTGAGGTTTGGTTCAAGAGCTGAATGTGACTCGTCCGAAGACGGCCACTCCCTGGAAGTCAGCCCATATAAATCCGGCAGGAGTCGGCTGAAATTATACCATGCCCGTGTTTCTACGGAAGTCCCCTTGCCCGGTTCCCGGAGCATCGCAGTCCCTGAAACACGGACTCCTTCTGCGGCGGCTCAGTCGTTTTGAGAACGGCGCCCCGGCCGGGAGGCCTGCTCTTAAACCAGAAGCACGAAATCCTTGAACAGGACCGGGAGCGAGGTCGAGGGGCCACCGCACACGCGAAAAGGTTTTCCGTTCAGAGAGAGCCGGGAATGCCGCAGGGTCAAGGGGCCCCGATCGGCCCGGGGCTGTGGCCTCTCCTTCCGACCGAAGTTTCTAGTGAAACGTGGTCACCAGCTTCTTGAGCTCATCATACTGGTGTTCGGTCAGTTCTGCAAAGGCTATCCCGCAGCGCTCCACGTGGTAGTGCATGGCCCCCCAGGGAGAGGAGGCGCGATCGATATTCTCGGCGTACACAAATCCGTAGGGAAGTTCCAGGGGTTCCCGGCCCAGCTCGCCGCCCCCAATGATGACCCTTCCGGAGGGTCGCCTTTCGAAGGTTTCCGGACTCCCCTGGAGGACGATGTATTCCACGGCAAGGCCGCTCATGCTGATGTCCTTGAGCACGCCCACCTTCTCCATCTCGCCTGTCAGAAAGGCGTAGATGGGCCGTCTCACCGGATACCTTTCGGAGCTTCGCCTCTCCTCAGCGCTCATGGCGCCCTCCCCGCCTCGATTTTTGAATGGTCTGTTTTTGTCGGCGGTCCGGTAGAACAGGGAAAACCCGATTGGTTCGTCAGGCATTTTCCAGAACTCTGTCTACCCCTATGGCGGGTCTGCTTGGTAATCAGTAGTGGCAAGGTCCAAGACAGTTCTCCCCCCGTTTCGCAAGAGCTGCCGGGTTCCGGTTCTCCGAAGAATTCCCGTTTTGGCCCGGAACGTGACCACTCCCGCCCCACTCATGGACAGGGGTGGACTCTGGGTTTATGTTCCCATTCCTCCAGCGGTAGGACAACTGTCCGGACGGACAGGCTTTCACGAGGCTGGCCAGGCTGAAATTTCTGTTTGTTTTTATTCTTCAAGCGGTTCGATGGAGACCAGCTCCATCTCGAAGACGAGGACCTTGTTCGGTGGAATCCTCTCTCCAAGGCCTCTCCTGCCAAAGCCGAGCTCTGGCGGCACAAAAAGCTGCCATTTGGAACCCACCTTCATCATCTGGAGAGCCTCGGTCCATCCCTTAATCACGCCGTCTGTTTCGATCCTCTCTGGCGCTCCCTTTGCATAGGAGTTGTCGAATTCCGTGCCGTCGATGAAAGTCCCCTTATAGTGGACCTTGACCATGTCTTCCAGCTTGGGGATGGCCCCGTCCCCTTCCTCAAGAATGCGGTACTGGAGGCCGCTCTCCGTCGTGTGGATCCCTTCCTTCTTCGCGTTCTCCTCGAGAAACTTCGTGGATTCCTCCTGGTTCTTCACGATGGTCTCCTGCGTTTCTCTGAACATCTTTTGACGCTTATTCGCCATCAGTTTCTTCATCAGGCTTGCCATCTCCTGGGGGTCAAGGACGGGCTGCTTGTCGTCCATCGCATCCTGCAACCCCTGTCTCGCGCTTTCCATATCCACCTGGAGTTCGTCGGTCCTGACGCTTGCACCAAACCGATAGCCCAAGGTATAGCCAGCCTTCAGCGCCCTATCCTTGAGGAATTCCTCCGAATGCTCCTCGTTCTCCGGCTTCTCTCCTGCCCTTTCTTGACGCCGCTCGAAACTGAGTTGCCGGACCAGGGCTATCATCTCATCCTCATCAAGTGCAGGTTGGCTTCCCTCCATCCCGTCTCTAAAACCCTGCATGGTGCGCTCGAACTCCACCTCAACGTCATCGGTCCGGATGCCACCGCCCAGCCGATAGCCAAAGCTGTAGCCCGCCTTCTGCTCCCGCGTCTCTGGCGATGGCGACGGGTCGTCACCGGCATAAAGAGTCGGCGCGGCCAGCAGCAACAGGCCTGCAACCACGATTACTTTCCTAACGATCGCTCGGAACATTTTCGACACCTCCATATAATGCTCAGGGTGAGACCCGCCACCCCTGAGCGGGGTGGCCGCCATAACCGTCATTTCGCCCGGACGCCTCAGTGAGAGTGATTTGCCATAGCCCAAATACAGGCCCCGAGCGAAGCGCTTTCGGTCGCCTAATACCTACTGGCCCTTCGGGTGATACTTCTTGCCGTCGATGGTCTCGATCGCCACATTGTCGCCGGAGACGATTCGAACCTCGAGCTGTACGACCTTGGCCGATGCGACCAGGTCATCAAGGATGCCCGGATCCGGGTTCATGATGGTGAAGATCTCGGCCGGGGTCTGGCCCCGGATGATGTAGCCGTTGGTGCTCTGTCCAATTTCTCCGGTGATCGCCATGCTTCTCACTTGCTGGCCCTGAGCGGCGGGTGCGGCCGGGACCGCGGCGGACTGACAGGCAAAAAGTAAAATGCACCCAAGCATCATAAGGATGAAGATTTGGCTTCTTTTCATTGTGGCTCCTTCAATAAGCTGGCGGATTTCGGTTCTTCTTTCTGAAGACCTTTCCATGTCGGCCGGCGGTTCGCTACCGGCTTTCTTCCTTGCGAGGCGGCCCGTATCTCCGCTCACGGGCTTCCAACCTGTGCTCCTTTCTGCGACCGTCCGGCCGGGGTTCGGGCCGCATCCATCGCCTGTCCTGCAAGGCGCCCGGCTTGTAACAGCAGGCCCTCTCTATTGGTCGAGCGTTAGCGATTGCTTGACTTCAAA
>QJVM01000104.1 GCA_003235715.1 Nitrospirota bacterium | reverse complement strand
CTGGCCGCCCACCTCGCGGTGCGGTACCCGGGGGTGGATATCCGGGCGGCATCGGGCACCGATCTTTCCGCGGCTGACATTGTGGTCAACACGACCTCACTGGGTCTTCATGCCTCCGACCCCTTTCCGCTCGATCCGATGAACCTGCGTGCCGACCTCGTGGTCTGCGACCTGGTCTACCGGCCGGGTGGGACGCCGCTTCTGCGCAGGGCCGGGGAGCGGGGTTGCCATGTCATCGATGGTGCGGGGATGCTTCTCTGGCAGGGCTGGCAGGCGTTCAAGTTATGGACCGGGCTGGAGCCACCGGTCTCTGCCATGACCGAGGCGCTTCGACAGGCCGGAGTCCAGACCTAAAATACTCCGAGATCGTAGAATCTCTTTCTGTTCCATGGAGTTACACCCGTACGATTTACAGGGGCAGGACCGTGTGATAACATGTCGCTACGAACTGGAATAATATTTGCTATCGGCCTCCTTCTTTCCGCCGTGTTGCTTCTATCCTTGGAGCGGGAAGCCGTCTTTCCGGTACCACAACGGACCGGTTCATCTCTGGAAAATATACGGATGACCCACAGCGAGGAGGGCCAAAAGGTCTGGGAACTTGAAGCGCTCCGGGCCGACCTTGGCCAGGAGATGAAGGAGGCCATTCTTGAGGAGGTGACTCTTCGGATCGAGGCGGACCAACCGGTTGAGGTCACGGGTCGGAAGGGCTACTACCGGTTTGACCAGGGCCGAATGTCGATCACGGAAGGCGCCGTTGTCCGGACAACCGACTGGACCCTGATAACGGAGAAACTGGACTGGGAGGGTTCTGACGGCCGCGTGACGACGGACCAGGAGGTGACGATGGAGGCCCGGAGCTTCACGGTTCGGGGGACCGGGATGGAAGTGGATACCCGAAAGGAGACCGCGCGTGTATCAAACGTCACGTGCACGTTTCATTCGTATTAGCCGCATTGTTTTCTGCTTCATGGTGCTCACGGAGTTGGTGGGAACCGCCTGGGCCACCACAGCAACTTTGTCCACCGGTGGAACCGGCGGGAGCGAAGCGCAGAAGGCGGTAATCATTACGTCGCGGAACATGGAGGCGGACAACCGGGCTCACCGGGCGGTCTTCTCGGGAGACGTCGTCGCCGACATGGAAGGGACCCTAATTCAGTCCGATCGGATGGAGGTTCTATACAATGGCGACAGCGGTCAGGTGGAAACGATTCTCTGCACGGGCGGGGTTAAGGTGACCCGGGATGCTCGTGTGATTCTCTCTGACGAGGCGACTTATTCCGGGGCCGAGGAGAAGATTACCTTCCGTGGCGAACCCCGCATCATGGAAGGGAACAATCTGGTGACGGGAACGCTCATCGTGTATTACCCGAAGGCAGATCGGCTGGTCGTTGAGGACAGTCGTGTCTATATGCAGGCCCGATGACCCGAAGACTGGAGGTTTCGTCCGTAACAAAAACCTACCGGCATCGTCAGGTTGTCCGGGGGATTTCCCTGCATGCCCAGTCGGGAGAGGTGGTGGGGCTCCTTGGACCCAACGGAGCCGGCAAGACCACGACCTTTTATATGATCGTAGGGCTTGTGAAGCCGGACGAGGGCCAGGTTGTTCTGGACGGAAAGCCCATCGGCAACCTGCCCATGTATGAGCGGGCTCGGCTGGGGATTGGCTACCTGCCGCAAGAGCCCTCTGTTTTTGGGCGTCTCACGGTGCTGGAGAATCTTCTCGTGGTGATGGAGATCCTCGGCCTCGGGCGACCGGAAGGTCTGGAAAGATCCCGGCGCATGCTGGAGGAGTTTCATCTTAGCCATTTGGCCGAAAGCAAAGGTTATCAGCTGTCCGGAGGAGAGCGGCGCCGGGTGGAGATCGCCCGGGCCCTGGCCGTGGGGCCCTCGTTCCTTCTGCTCGACGAACCTTTTGCGGGCATCGACCCCATTACCATTGGAGACCTTAAAGGGGTCATTGGTTATCTCAAGGAAAAGGGTCTGGGCGTCATCATCACCGATCACAACGTGCGGGACACCCTTTCCATTACAGACCGTGCGTACATTATCAACGGGGGCCAGGTTCTGGATGCGGGTCCGCCGGATTCTCTGGTGAACAATCCGGAAGTTCAGAGGACTTATCTCGGCGAGGGGTTCACGATATAATGCGATTAGAGACTGGACCGGCACCGAACCCGAGGGGCTTCCCAATTCGCTTTCGTGTCGCCGGTTTGCAAAGGTTGAATTCTTTCAGGGGGAACCCGGGTTTTGGCTCTTGACGTCAGCCTGCAACTCAAGCTTCAACAGAAGCTGATTCTCACGCCCCAGCTTCAACAGGCGATCAAGCTCCTGCAGATGCCTCAGCTGGAGTTGTCGCAGTTGTTGAATCAAGAGCTTGTGGAGAATCCGGTGCTGGAAGAGGCCTTAGAAGACGGCAGTGACGAACGGGAACTGTCGTCTGTCGAGACTCAGAACGAAGAGGCCAGGGAGTCGCCGCGCGATGATGCCGAGGCCCCGCTCGAACAGGTTTTCGGATACACATCGGACGATTATTTCCAGGATCGGGCTTCGGATGGTCGCGACCTGGGCTACTTCAGTCCGGGAACCGACGCGACCCCCACTTTCGAACAGTTCGTGAGCTCCCGGCCGGAACTGGACGAGCACCTTCTCTGGCAGCTTCGCCTGACCGCAGTTGAACGTAAACTTCTTCCAGCCTGCGAATATATCATCGGAAATCTAAACGAGGATGGCTATCTCCTTGTGTCGAACGAGGAGATCGCCGAGTATGCCCACATCCGGGCCGAGGAGGCTGAAGCGGCGGTTCGTGTGGTCCAGAAGTTCGACCCAACGGGGATTGCCGCCCGAACCCTTCAGGAGTGCCTGCTGATCCAGGTCCAGGAGTTGGGGCTGGAGGGCACGCTCGTCGAACGAATTCTTCGAGGCGGACTCGAGGATCTCATGCGTCGGAACTATCCCCAGATTGCGCGGACCCTGGGGGTTACCCTGGAAGAGGTGAAAGAGGCGGTGGCCGCCATCGAATCCCTCGAACCGCGTCCAGCCCGCAACTTCGTTTCAACAGAGGGCAATTATATCGTTCCGGATGTCATGCTGTTTCGGGACGAGGAGGGTTTCCGGATCGTTCTGAACGAGGAAGGTCTCCCCCGTATCCGTATGAACCGGTTTTATCGACGACTGCTCGACGACAAGCACAATCTGACGGCGGAGGAGAAGGCTTTTCTGGAAGAGAAGATGAGGTCCGCGGTGTGGCTTCTCAAGAGCCTCGACCAGAGAAACAAAACGATCTACCGGGTCACGGAAAGTATTCTCAAGTTTCAGAGGGATTTCTTTGAAAAGGGGATTGCCCACTTGAGGCCTCTTACCCTGAAGGAGGTGGCGGCCGATCTCGGAATGCATGAGAGCACCATCAGTCGGGTGACCTCGAGCAAATATATTCAGACGCCGGACGGTCTTCTTCCGTTTCGGTTCTTTTTCTCGAGTGCGCTTCAGAGCACGCGGGATGACGGTGGCGTGGCGTCGACCTCGGTGAAGGACATGATCAAGAAAGTTATTTCCGAGGAGAACCCGGCGAAGCCGCTTAGCGATCAGAAGATTGTGGAGGTCCTCAGGATGAAGGGGGTTACCATTGCCCGTCGGACCGTCGCGAAGTATCGGGATGAGCTGAAGATCCCCCCCCAGAACCGGAGAAAGCGCTCGCCGGTTTCATAGAAGGCGGCGTGATGGCGCATATGCCGGGTGAGGGTGTCGGACCATACAGACAGAGCCTCTACCCCTGACGAGGGAACGAAGCCCTGCCAAACAGAGGAGGAAAGACCTATGAACGTGATTGTTACGGGCAGAAACGTGGAGGTTACGGATGCGCTGAAGAAGTACGCCGGTGACAAGATACGGAAGTTCGACAAATTTGATGCCAACATTACAGAGGCGAGTTTCGTCTTCAGCCTCGAGAAGTTTCGTCACCGGGTGGAGGCCTCCCTGAAGGTGAACGGACAACTGGTCCAGGCGGAAAGCACGACGGAAGAGATGTATTCGTCCATCGACGAGGTCCTCGATAAGCTCGGACGTCGACTCAAGAAACTAAAAGGCAAGACGGACGCGAAGCGAAAAGGAGAGGACCGGAGCATCAAGTCGGTCTCAGCGGCCGTCAACGAGGAGGTCGAGGAAGAAAGCCCTTCCCCGAGGATGATCATCCGGGCTGAACGCTTTGAACCCAAGCCCATGACGGCGGAAGAAGCGGCCGACCAACTGGACGTGCTCAAGAACGAATTCTTTGTATTTATTAACTCAGCAAGCAACGGGCTGAATGTGATCTACCGCCGGAAGGACGGGCATATCGGGCTCATTCAGCCGTCGGTCTGACGCTCGAACCGCGGTTCGTTCTTCGAGGGGCTGTTCTTTAGTGGAGCGGCCCTTTTTTCGTGGTGGGAGTGGGTCATGGCGGCGGGACCAATCTGGTATCATGGGGACGGGCAATGACCCCAGGGCATCGAGGAATGAAGAGGAATTCGAGACATGTCCGCACCTTCAGATAAGGCACAACCCGAGCAAATAATCATTGTCACCGGCCTGTCCGGGGGGGGCAAGAGCGTGGTGCTCCGCGCCCTGGAAGATGCGGGATATTACTGCATGGACAATATCCCGACGAATCTGCTCGTGGACGCAGCTTGTTCCCTGAGCCAGTCGGGCGAGCAGAGGATGGCCTTTGGGATTGATATCCGGGAGAGGGATTATCTGGGTAACTTCGAGTCGGTCTGCTCGCGGTTGCGCGAGGTCGGATTCATGGTGGAAATTCTTTTCCTGGAGGCAAACGACGATGCCCTGATGAGGCGATTCAAGGAAACACGACGGCCACATCCCCTGCAGCAGGGTGAGGTGGGACTGCGCGATGCCATCCGGAAGGAGCGGGCGGCGATGCGCCCCATGAAGGACCAGTCTGACCGGGTTGTGGATACGACGGCTTTTTCCCCGCATCAGTTGAGGGACCTGATTCTCAAGACGCACCGGAAGGATGCAGACCCGACCCTGCTCCGCGTCAACCTCATCTCCTTTGGCTTCAAGTACGGCCCTCCGTCCGAGGCCGATATCGTGATGGACGTGAGGTTTCTTCCCAACCCGTATTTCGTAGAGGATCTCCGGGACCTGACAGGGCTGGATCCCCGGGTGGCAGCCTACGTCTTCTCCCAGCCCGAGACCTCGGAGTTCCTTCGAAGGTTTCGGGGCCTCCTTGAGTACCTTATCCCGCAATACCGTCTTGAAGGCAAGGCTATTTTGAACGTGGCCGTCGGGTGCACCGGAGGCAAGCACCGTTCTCCTGCCATTGTTCTGGATATTGCGGCCGGGCTCAGAAATATCACCGGCATCGTCCTCGCCACTTATCACCGCGAACTGGATATGGCGTGATCTATCTGGATTACAATGCGACGACACCGGTGGACCCCAGGGTTCTTGATGAGATGCTGCCGTTCTTCTCGGCTCATTATGGTAATCCCTCCAGCATTCATCTACCGGGAAAAACGGCCCGCGCCGCGCTCGAGAAGAGCCGGCGGCAGGTGGCGGATCTGATCGGAGCCGAGCCTGACGAAATCATCTTCACTTCCGGGGGGACCGAATCCAACAATCTTGCGATTCTGGGTTCGGTCGCCTCTTCGCCTCCCGGACATATCGTTACATGCGTTGTGGAACATCCTGCTGTAGCTGAGCCGGTCCGTTTTCTTGAGGGCCGGGGATGCCGGGTCACACGGGTGCCGGTCGACGGATACGGACGAGTGTCTTCCGCTGACGTTCTGGAGGCGCTTCGGCCTGACACCTTTCTGGTAACCCTGATGCATTCCAATAACGAGGTGGGAACGCTTCAACCCGTCGCTGAACTGGGGCCGGCGCTCCGGGAGCGTGGCATACGCTTTCATTCGGATGCGGCCCAGTCTCCAGGAAAGGTACGGATCGACGTACGGGAACTGGGTGTGGATCTGCTTAGCCTGGCCGGCCATAAGTTTTATGGTCCAAAGGGCGTCGGCGCCCTGTATGTCAGGCGAGGAACCGGATTGTCGCGGGTGCTCCTCGGCGCTTCACAGGAGAAAGGCTTGCGGCCGGGGACGGAAGCCGTGCCGCTGATTGTGGGCCTCGGTTCGGCCTCGGAGTTGGCGGCAACGCCCGGGTGGGGCGGAGCGATGAAGGCCATGACCGAAAGGCTGGCGGACCGGTTGAGGCGCAGCTTTCCTGAACTCCGGCTGAACGGGCACTCCTCCGAACGCCTGCCCAATACGCTTAATGTGTGTCTGCCCGGGATGCGAGTCCAGCAGGTCCTGGAATCTCTGGGCGACCGGTTGGCCGTATCCACGGCGTCAGCCTGTCATTCCGGTGCGCAACATCCTTCGAGCGTATTGAAAGCCATGGGACTCTCGGATGAGGACGCCTTCTCGTCGATACGCTTCAGCGCGGGCAAGGATACGTCGGAGGAAGAGATTGAGGTGGCGGTGGCCTTGCTCGAAGCGGAGTTCGAGAAGGTCCTCGGGGGCGGATGAGTCGACCCGGGGCGGGCGGCAGAAGGAACGGATTTCTGCCAATATAGAGTCATTCGGTCCGAGTGGCAACTTCGGCTCCATGTCCAGAAACAAGGTCTATCTCAAGTTCGCTCTCTTTCTGTCTGTCATCCTTGCAGCCAGTGTGACCATCTATATCAAGGGATGGCACCGGCTTTTCCTCAACCGCAACGAGCTCATCGCTTTCGTTGAGTCCTTTAATAATGTGTGGGGAGTCCTCGTCTTTGCCGGCATCCAAACGGCCCAGGTGATGCTGGCGCCCGTCCCCGGGGAGATCACCGGTTTTGTGGGCGGATACCTGTTCGGCCCGTGTCTCGGCCTGGTCTATTCGACGCTGGGGCTGACCGTCGGGTCGGTCGGAGCCTTTCTGCTGGCCCGTAAATTCGGCCGCCCGCTAGTGGAAAAGGTGGCCTCCCAGGAGTTTCTGAATCGCTATGATTTCCTGATTGACCATCGGGGGAAGTGGATATCCTTCTTCCTGTTCCTCATCCCCGGTTTTCCCAAGGACCTTTTCTGCTATCTGCTGGGCACCAGTCACATGACCTTTGGCACGTTCTTCATCATTTCAACCGTAGGGCGGTTCCTTGGGACGGCCCTTCTCTCCGTGAGCGGTAGCCTGGCCCGCAATGAGAGCTATCAGATGTTCATCGTGGTGGCGGTGATTGCCGGGATTGCGGCCTTTCTTTCGTATGTGTACCGGGAGCGCTGGATCACCTGGCTCCGTCATCACAGGCATCATGGACACGACCTTCATAAGTAGAAGGGCGGGTCGGGAAGGGCCTGCCTGCGCGGGGATTTCGACCTTGAACATGCCCTTTGGGTGACCGCGTAAGGAATTGATTTTGTAATCAGAGTTTCACGTTGACAAGAAAATCGCCTGTCCATTAATATCGTTTTATTTCGCAGCGTTCCGTTAAAGCACGACAACTTCTTGGGATGCCGACACAAGCTGAAGCCATTCCGATGCCCTTGCGGCGGATTCGGAATGGGCGAAGGGGGAAACCTCGGATGCGGCGTCTCCATGTTACGGCACATTGAAAACAAAAAGAAAAAACCAACCCAGAGTCTCCTATCCTTATCACCTTTCAGTATACGGGGCGGAAGATCCCGGACGGAATGCCACAAGGGCGGCGGGCCGATGGAAAAGGCCAGTCTCTACGCTTCTTTACCCTCTGGAGGACAGATATGGTTGCACTTAAGGTCGTCATATACTCGCTGATCTACATTGTTCTTCTTGTTGTCATGGGGATGTCTCTCGTGACCATGATGAGCCAGGATATCCAGTTCACTGACGACAGCAAGATTCGCTGGGACCAGGTGGCCTTCAAGCGCGCGGCCATAAAGGGTGCCATCTTTCTGGTGGCTTTTGTGGCGTATTTCCTCATGATTTACAACTTCAAGTTTATTGATTAGGCGCACTAAGTTTCGATGGAAACGGAATCAATGACAACTACGGACAGGAGGTAACGCATGTCCAACGACGTTGAAGAACCAGCAGGAGGCGAAAAGAAGAGAAGGGTTCGCTACGGGATGCTGGTGGATCTCAGACGTTGCGTGGGCTGCCAGAGCTGTTCGGTGGCCTGCAAGAGCGAGAACGAAGTTCCGCTCGGAAAGTTCCGCACCTGGGTCAAGGTGGTCGAAAAAGGGCGATACCCCGATGTGAGCCGTCACTTTCTGCCGAGTTTCTGCAATAACTGCGAAAAGCCCATTTGCAACCGGAATTGTCCCGTCAAGGCGACGTATGTGCGCGATGACGGAATTGTGATGGTCAATATGCACCGGTGTATCGGATGTATGTACTGCATGGCCTCGTGTCCGTATGATGTTCGGTATATCAATCCCCTCAGAAAGATTGTCCAGAAGTGTCACTGGTGTGCTCACCGGCTTGACGCCGGACTGCTGCCTGCCTGTGTTGAGACGTGCCTGGGCCGGGCCCTGATTTTTGGTGACATCAACGACCCCAACAGCGAAATATCCCAGTTGCTGGCCACCAATCCCGTCGTGACCCTCAAACCTGAATTGGGCACCCAGCCCCATGTTTTCTACATCGGCGCCGACGCCGATACCATGGATCCGACCCGGGGGGTGGACATCGACCATGTGCATTTCCACGAGCCGTATTAGAGGATTGCAGCGGATTCTGTTCGGCTGTTCAGGAAAACCGTTCAGGAGGATATATGGAACCCATTAGCCCGGTGACCGTGCTGTATAACGCACCGCATCAAATTCCGTTTCAACTTCCGATCTCGCAGTATTTCTATTTCACGGGACTGAGCGCGGGCTCCTTCGTTATCTCTGTGATTGCGGTCTTGGGGGGGAAGGTCGAATATAAACCCCTCGGCAAGATCGGTGCGATTCTGGCGCCCTTGTGCCTGATTCTGGCCCCCATGAACCTCCTCGTGGATATGACACAGCCGGCGCGTTTCTGGCATCTGATGACGTATCTTCCGGGGTATGTCAACTGGAAATCTCCCATTACCTACGGAGTGATTCTGCTGAGTACCTATCCTATCTCGGCTACGATCTATGCCTATTTTGTATATGCCGGAAATCAGAAGTATGCCAAGATCTTTGCCATTCTCGGGATCCCGCTCGCTATTTCAGTCCACGGGTATACCGGCTTCATCCTTGCTTTGGGCAAGGGGCGGGCCCTCTGGAATACGGCGCTGATGCCCACCCTGTTCATCGTGTCGGCCATGGTGTCCGGGATCGCCCTCATGATCATCATGGCTATTCTGCGGAACGTCTTCTTCATGAAGGATGCGACCGAGGAAGAGCGCGAGAAGGATGCGACCCTCATTCATGGTCTGGGCGGATTTCTGGGAGCCGCGATCATTACGGACCTGTTCCTGATTTTTAATGCGGTTCTCGTGATCCTGACTTCAAGCAAGGAAGCCTTCGAGGCAGCCCACCTGCTTCTCTGGGGCAAGTTTGCGCTGGAGTTTGTCGGGATCGAGATTGTTCTGGGAGGGCTTATTCCGCTATTCATCGTTTTCTACCCCAAGACCAAGAGTTCCTTCAAGTGGTTGAGCTTTGCATCCGTGCTCACGATGGTTGGTATTTTTGCGATGCGATTTACGGTGGTGGTGGGTGGCCAGTCCGTACCGCTTCACTAAGACGGGATCGGGGAGATCTTTATGAAATTTTCACGCAGAAGTCTCTTCAAATACGGAGCCCTTGGCGGTGCGCTGCTCGGGATGGAGAAATCCTTCGAATATATGGCGAACGCCATGGAACTGATCGAGGGAGGCCGGGAGGTTTCCCGTACCACGGGCAAGTTCCTCAAGGCCGTTCCGAGCACGTGTCTCAACTGCTACGCACGGTGCGGGAATTACGGATTCACGGCGTATGGCGGGCTGATCAAAATAGGGCCCAATACGGACCATCCGAACAGTCGGGGGCGTATGTGCGCGAAAGGCCAGGCGGGATTGAACGCGGTCTATGATCCGGACCGAATCCTGGCTCCCATCAAGCGGGTCGGCAAGCGGGGAGAGGGAAACTGGAAACGGATATCCTGGGAAGAAGCCTATGTCGAGCTTGTATCGAAACTATCCCAATTGAAATCGCAAGGGGTCCCTGAAGAGTTTGTGTTCCAATCGGACCGCGACATCACCACACAGGCGATCAGCCGGAGATTCTGCCATGCCTTCGGTTCTCCCAACGCGCTGGTGAATCATCCGGTGGGTGGATGGAACAAACGCGTGGCTCAACAGTTGTCATGGGGGGCTGACTACGAGGTTCCGGACGTGGCGAATACCCAGTACATGCTCATCTTCGGCTCTAACCCCTATGAGGCGCATTATCTTCGAACAAGCTTCGTGCAGAGAATTGCAGAGGCCCGGGGGCTTCGACAGGAGGGAACCCTGATCAGACCCAAGGCGAAGATGGTCGTCTTCGATCCGCGCTTGACGCAAACCGGCGGACGCGCGGACGAGTGGCATCCGATTCTCCCGGGCACGGACGCGGCCGTGGCGCTGGCTATAGCCCAGACCATTATGGCCGAAGGCCTTTATGACCGGGCTTTTGTGAGGGATTGGTGTAACGTTTCCGCCTCCCAGCTTGAAAAATATCTCCAAGGTCACACTCCGGAATGGGCCGAAGGAATCAGCGGCGTCCTGGCGACCGACATACGGCGTATCGCCCGGGAATTTGCCACCACGCGGCCGGCCACGACCATTTCGACGGGGGGGGTGTCCAAGCATGGCAACGGCGTGCAGACGGAAAGGGCTGTGGCTCTCCTTAATGCCATAACCGGTAACATAGACGTGAAGGGGGGATACTGCCTGCCTCGTTCCTTCACGTTTCGCGAACCGAATCCGTTGCCTCCCGCCCCGAGGGTCCGGAGCGAACTTCTTCATCCTTCTGATTTTCCCACCGCGTTGTTTGAGGTTCCGCCTCGCGTGCTTCCCACGATCAAGGAACGTAAGGCCAAGGTGGGCGTGTATATGACGTACCAGTACAATCCCTTGTATTCCAGGGCCGAGGGGCCGTTCCTCGAACAGATTCTGAAGGATGAGGAACTGATTCCTTATTTTGTCTGTTTGGACTCGGTTTATACGGAAACCGCTGCTTTTGCCGATCTGGTTCTGCCCATGGCTACCTTCGCGGAGCGATGGGAGTTGGAAAGCCCTCCGGCTTTCGAGATGGTCCCCTTCGTGTCTCTCCGCCAGCCGTTCATCATGCCGCTTGGGGAAGCCATTGGGTTTACAGACTTTCTTATCAGCCTTGCCGGTCGTCTGGGCGGAGACGTGGCCGAGTACTTCAATTTCACCACCCGACAGTATCTTGAAACCCAGATTTCCGGTATTCCCGGGCTGGTGAAGGCGGGAGGTCTTGAGTATCTCAAGGAAAAGGGGTTCTGGTTTGACTCCGAGGAGCGCCCACGGTACCGCAGATATGCGGGCCGAGGCTTCGACACTCCGTCGCGGAAATATGAGATCTTCTCGAAAAGACTCGAAGATGCGGGGTATAGTGGCATGCCGGCCTACGAGTTCTTGCCTATTACCGAGAACATCCAGGAGGAAGAGTTCCACCTCCTCGTCTATCAGACTCGGGTGCACACCCATGACCGGACCGCCAACTGCATGTGGCTTACGGAGATCACCCACGACAATCCCGCCGTGATGAATGCGGAGACGATGGCTCGTCTCGGGTTCGAGAATGGCCAGGAAGTGCAGATCGTTTCCAAGATTGGCGCCATCAAGACCCGGCTGCAGGCCGTTCAGGGCATCAATCCCAAGGCGATCGCGATCAGTGACAATGTGGGACACACGGAATTCGGTCGCATTGCGCGGGCCATTCCGTTCGAGAGCGACGTCAAGACAACGGAATTACTGTGGTGGAAGGACGGGGGAGTCAACCCCAAGCCGATCGTGGCCCTCAAACTGGATCCCATCGGTGGCGGAGAGGCGTTAATGGATACCAAAGTCTGGATCCGAAGCGTTTAGGGGAGGCGGCCGATGATCAAGATACCCAAAATAAAACTGAAAACGTTTCTCATCCTTCTTCCATTCATCTTGTCCGTACCGACCGTGCTGGTTCTTGCATTGGAACGATTCACGACATCGGATTACCGGTTCTGTCTGACCTGTCATTACCAGATGTGGGGAAAGGACTTTCTGGTTAATTCCAAGGTCCACCCGCCTGAGGTCCGGTGTCCCGAATGCCATGCGTTGGATCATTCCCCGGTGATTCCGCCCAAGGATTTTTCCGCCCATCCGGGTCGTGTCAACGACAACTGCATGAGATGCCACGCGGCCATCACGGAAAAGGCGGATCAGGTGGGTTTCAAGTTTAATGTGATGAAGATCAAGTTCCCGCACAAGCCTCATCTTCAGGACTACGGAGCCATATGTACCGATTGTCACTATAACGTTAAACACGATAAACACACCCCGACGACAAACCGCCCCAGAATGGTGGCCTGTTGGTCGTGCCACGACCAGCAAACCACAAGTTGTCTTAAGTGTCATCCAAAGGGCGAACATTTGCTTCTGAGCCTGCTGCCCAAACACGAGACGATTCAGAAAGCGGTCTGTGACCGATGCCATGAAGGCTTCGAAGATAGAATTCAGCGCAAGTATGAGATTGACTTCAAGCATCCGCCTCATCTGGAAGCCCGAATGGACTGCTCCGTTTGTCACCGGAACAAGGATCAGCATGGGACGATTATCAAGGCACGGGAGGAGTGTTTGAGTTGTCATCATAATGAAGTCAAGAAGGATTGCACGGCCTGCCATGCGATCCAGGCTGCCATCCGTAATGGGACCGCCGTTCCGGGGCTCGAAGGCCCTCCGGATAAAATGGTGGGTATCGCGGAGTGTAAGTCCTGTCATGCTGGGGTCGCCAAAGGACATTCTTTGGAGGAGGTGAAGGAGACCTGCCTCGGGTGCCACGACGACACGGCCGCCAAGACACTCGACAAGATTCAAGCAGACGTATCTTCACGCATTGAGGAAATTACCCGGCTGTATGAGCAGCTGCCGGAGAGTACCCGTCCCGAGGCCGCCTCTGTGCTGGAGGTGCTGGGGACCGTCGAGAAGGACGGAAGCCGGGGGTTCCACAATCCCCCCTATGTCATGGAACTTCTCAAACAGGCCGACCAGCAGGTTACGGTGATGGCCAATGCGGGGCCTCGTTAGATACGATGCCTCCTTACGGGTCCTGAACACAGAAGATAGTGATATTATTTTAAAAAGGGGGGAAGGCCCCTCTAAGGAGAACAAGTCACGTGACCCATATAAAGATCACAGTCCCCATCCTTATGACCATTATCCTGTTCCTTGCTACGGGCTGTTCAGGAGGAACAAAGGTTGCTACCGGCACCGATTTTGCGGGGCGGTGGCTGGGGTCGGCTGAAAAGACGGGAAGCTCCAATCCCACGATTCGGCTCGAGATTCTTAACGAAGGGGACAGGATTGACGGCAACATCAGCACTCTCGACGGAACCTTTAAGGAGGTCCCCTTGTCAGACGCTGTCATTGAGGCGGGAACATTGTCCTTTCGTGCCGTGGCCAATGGGGAAACCCAGTTCAAGGACCATCTCTATCTCTTCTCTTTCCGGCGGCAGGGAGGGGACCTGGTCGGGACATGGACGGATCTTCTTGAGGGAATTGAAGGACCGGTCTCGCTTTCGCTGGAAAAACCTTAGGCTCGCCTCGTTCCGTCTGGCAAGCTGGTCGGCTTGACAGCCCGTGAAGAGAATTCCTGTGAGCCGCTGGAGGTTAGGTCAATCTATGAAACGTCTTCTGCTTGTCCTGCTGACATTGCTCCTGCCCGTCTCTGCTTTTGGCCTTGAAAAGGAGGTTGCGCCAATCGATGCAGCGGGAAGGAGTGACAAGGAGGCGAGTCTTCCAGAATATTTTGTACCGCCGCCTCCGTTTTCGGAGGGCATTTATCCCTGTTCGCAGTGCCATGAGGGCATGCCTGTAAACCCGAAGCGCCGGGTGCTGAAGGATTTTCATACAGATATCGAACTCAAGAATCATGCTGAAGATCAGCGCTGGTGTCTGGACTGTCACAATGCCAACAATCGTGACGTATTAAGGCTTGTGAGCGGGAAGGTGATCAGGTTTGAGGAATCGTATTACCTCTGCGGCCAGTGTCACGGAACCATCTTTCGGGACTGGAAGGCCGGGGTTCACGGCAAACGAACAGGTGAGTGGAACGGCAAGAAAGTCTACCGCCTTTGCGTGCATTGCCACAACCCCCATCAACCGCGTTTTAAACCCCTGGAGCCCAAACCCCCGCCAGTCAAGCCAAGTCACATCAAATAACGGGGCCAATAATTATGAGTGAACAAAGCGGACGAGCCAAACGTGCACGAGGGTTGAGCCGGAGACGTTTCCTGAAAGGGGCGGCTTCAGGCGTCGCGGCGCTTGCGATTCCCGTTCAGGCGGCGGATGCCATGACGTGGGAGGCCTTCTTCCAGAGGCATTTCAGGGAGATGAACGATGCGGAGAAGTCGGACGTCGTCGCGCGCCTTGAAAAGGAATATGCCGAGAAATACGGGGTATCCTTTAACATTTCGACCCATGAGGCCCTACCCGGCGTCAAATTTGGTTATGGTCTCGATCTGTCCCGTTGTATCGGGTGTCGCCGCTGCGTCTATGCATGTGTTGGCGAGAACAACCAGTCGCGGGATCCGCAGATTCACTGGATCTCGGTTCTCCGGTTCCGAAAGGGTGATAAATGGGTGAATGACCTGGAAAACTCCGAAAAATACTACAATCCCGAAACGGTCCCGGAGCCGGGATATTTCTATATGCCCGTTCAGTGCCAGCAGTGCGAGAACCCGCCCTGTGTGAAGGCCTGCCCGACTCAGGCCACATGGAAGGACGAGGACGACGGCATCGTGGTCATCGACTACAACTGGTGCATTGGATGTCGCTATTGTATGGCGGCGTGTCCTTATGGGGCTCGTCACTTCAACTGGACCCGCCCGGGCATTCCCAAGGAGGAACTGAATCCGAATACCCACTATCTGGGGAACCGTCCGCGTTATGTGGGCGTGGTCGAGAAGTGCACTTTCTGCATCCAGAGAACGCGGAACGACCCTGGGCGCTATCCGGCCTGCGTGGAGATTTGCCCCGTCGGTGCGCGGAAATTCGGGAATCTGCTGGATCCGAACAGTGAGATTCGATATTGCATAGAGAAGAAGAGGGTCTTCCGGCTCAAGGAGGATCTGAACACCCAGCCCAAATTTTTCTATTTCTTTGCAACCTAGGGAGAAATCCATGCTTGATATCATTCGGCATTTTGTTGCAGCGATCAGGGAAGTGATGCGGGGCGGAAAATATTACTACCTCTGGCTGGGGTTTCTCGGCACACTAATTTTTATTGGCGCAAGTGCCTATGTCCTTCAGCTTCACAGAGGACTTATCGTGACGGCCATGCGGGACCAGGTCTCCTGGGGGCTTTTTATCTCGAATTTCACATTTCTTGTGGGTGTGGCTGCCGCCGCGGTACTGCTTGTGATCCCGGCCTATATCTATAATTTCAAACCGATCAAGGAAATCGTCCTCTTTGGCGAACTTCTGGCAGTTACGGCCATTACCATGTGCATTCTTTTTATCCTGGTGGACCTGGGACGACCCGAGCGTGTCTGGCACATTCTGCCTGTTGTGGGCATGATGAATTTCCCGAAGTCACTGCTGGCCTGGGACGTGGTCGTTCTGAACGGTTACCTGGGCATCAATCTTTTTGTGTCTCTTTATGTGCTGTACAAGATTGCCCATAATTCGGAATACAACATAAACATCGTGAAGCCCCTGATTATGCTTTCCATCCCCTGGGCGGTAAGTATTCACACGGTCACGGCCTTCCTGTATAACGGGCTGGCGGCGCGGCCCTTCTGGAACGCATCCATTCTCGCGCCCCGTTTTCTGGCGTCGGCTTTCTGTTCGGGGCCCGCGGTTATGATTATTATCTTTCAGGTCATCCGCAAGATCTCGAAGGTGGATATCGATAATCGGGCAATTCAGAAAATCGCAGAGCTCATCGCCTATGCCATGGGGCTTAACCTCTTTCTGTTGGGAGCTGAGGTCTTTAAG
>QJVM01000134.1 GCA_003235715.1 Nitrospirota bacterium | reverse complement strand
GGTCGACGTTGTAATCCACGGTCTTGGTCCATGTCGCATCTTGGACATCGAACGTGCAGAGGGTTTCGTGGTTCGGCAGGACGTACCGCTTGGCCGGGTGGACGGTGTTCGTGTAGTCAAGCCGAAGGTCTTCGAACCGGTGTATTTCTTCGAAGCTGAAGATTGCCCTGCCTTTGAGGTCCTGCCCGATTTCCACGGGACCGATGACGGGATGGCCGGAAAGTCGCCTGAAGAGAAGGGGAAGCTCGGCTTTGGGAAGCAAGCGGAAGATCATACGCAACTCCTTGGTCCGAAGGACCGTGAACGGAGAGGCCTCCAGGTATCCGCCTGGCCGTGAAACCCTGGACATCGAGGCCGATAAATAACTATATCGCGCTCCCCGGCTCGACGCAAATGGAACCGTTATACGGACAACTGCCTTTCCGTGGCCTCTTCCATTAAACTATTTTGTGTTCGGGCCGGGACGATTCCTCCCTTTCGTTCCTTCCTGGCATGGTGTATATCTATCCCGCTATGGCGTCCTCGCCCAATCCCGAAGAAGCCGACCGCCGGTGGACAGCCCGGAGTATCGGCTCCCGTTGGCAGCACGGTTTCTTTTATTTCGTGATCCGTGTGGGGGGGCTGCGGCTGGCCTACTCCTTTGTCTACCTCGTGGTCTTCTGGTACGTGCTCCTGTATCCCTCGGTACGCCGGAGGACGCGACCCTACCTGTCAAGGCGCTTCCCGGAACGGACGGGTGCTTTTCAGCAGTTCTCGGACAGCTACCGTTGGATTGTCGCTCTGGGGAAGGCCCTGGTGGATCGGGCCGCGTTCGGGATTCTGGGTCCCGGGGCCCTGAGCATCACAATTCCGGACAAACAAGGCCTTTTTGACGTCCGGGACGAAGGCAAGGGTATGGTGCTTCTAAATGCCCACGTGGGGTGCTGGCAGGTTGCGGTCTCCGTCCTTGATTTCATGAAAGTTCCCGTGAGCATTCTCATGCAGCGAGCCGAGGGAGACATTGACAGGCACTATTTCGAACATTCAGGGGCGAAGCCCCCTTTTCAGATTATTGACCCCGAGGGTCATCTGGGAGGTGTCGTGGAGATGTTGGCTGTGCTCCGGCGCGGGGAGATTATGGGGGTTATGGCCGACCGCGTCTTTGGCAGTGACACCAACGTGGTTCACGTTGGTTTTTTGGGAAGCCGGGCGGTCCTGCCTTACAGCGGTTTCCGTCTGGCATCGGCCACAGGCGCCCCGGTGGCCGTCGTGTTCTCCTACAAGACCGGTCCCCAGTCCTATGAGGTGAAACTGTGGCGTGTGATCCGTGTGCCCCGAAGCCTCGGCCGCAAACCAGAGGATTATGCTCCTTATGTGAAGCAGTTCTGTGAAAGCCTTGAGGACTTTGTGCAGGAACACCCCTTCCAGTTCTTCAATTTTTTCAATATGTGGGAAAATTCGCCCGTAGCCGAGGGGCTTTCAGATCCTCCGGAAACGGGTCGGGGTTCTTCCGGATGAAAAGGGCGAACCCCGTTGCCATTACGGGCGCGGGCTGTATTACGGCGGCGGGTCCGACCCTTCCGGGGTGTCTCGATACCATGTTGAAAGGACGCAGGCATCCGGCGCCGCCATCGGGTTTCAAGACGGATCACAAGGTTCCTTATCCTGTCTTCGAGATTCCTTCCGCATGGACCCCCCATGAATACAATCTGGGACCGAACTTTATCAAGTGCGGAGGGTTGGCCCTGATCGCTGCCAGGGAGGCATTGCGGGACGCAGGGCTGAGCGCGGAGGACCTGTCTCGGAGGCGCGTGGGCGTGTGCATCGGGACGACGGTCGGAAACGAGATGACCGATGAGAAGTTCACAACGGAGTTTCTGACCGGGAGATTCCCTTCCATGGAGCCGATGTATTCGTTCTTCCTTTCCAATCCCGCGTTCTACGTGGCACGTCATCTGGGGGTGGCAGGGCCGGTCGAGACGGTCAACGCGGCCTGCACTTCAGGGGCTGTCGCCATCGGCGAGGCCGCTTCCTGGATACGTCACGGGGTTTGCGATGTGGCGGTGGCCGGCGGGGCGGACAAGCTGGGGCTTGTGAGCTATGACGGGTTCATCAGTCTGAAGATCACCGACCCCCAGCCCTGTCGGCCCTACGATCGCGGGCGAATGGGCCTGAACCTTGGAGAGGGTGCCGGCATACTGGCGCTCGAGTCAAATGCTTCCGTGGAGGCGCGGAGGGGCGTCGTCCGGGGTCATCTTGCGGGTTACGGTAATGCCTCGGATGCGTACCACCTGTCCGCCCCGGACCCTGAGGGAAAGGGATTGAAGCGCGCCATCGAGAGCGCGCTTGACGAGGCGGGAGTGACCCCCGGCGAACTTGCATTCATCAACAGCCATGGTACGGGAACTCCTGACAACGATCGGATGGAGGGACGGCTCTACCCACGGCTCCTTCCGGGAGTGCCCTTTTTGTCCACCAAGGGTTATACAGGTCACACCCTGGGCGCTTCTGGAGGTATTGAGGCCGCCCTCGCGCTCGCTTGTCTTGAGGTTGGCCGCCTACCCGGAAACATCGGATTTGTGAATCCGGACCCCGAGTTCGAGGGACGACCGGTGGCCGAGACTATGCCGGTGTCCGGCCATGCCGCGCTGTCCGTGTCCGTGGCGTTCGGGGGAAACAACGCCGCACTGGTAATCAGGACAGGGCCATGACTCCAAAAGACCTTGCGGTTTTCGGACTTGGGCCGGTGGGCGGATTTGGCCAGGGCAACCTCGAATGGGAGCGTATGTTCGAGACTGAGCCCGGGCCAAACGCATCGATTTCAGTGGAAACCCCTGAAGGGGTGGAGGAATATCCCGCCTATCTGGCAGATGCGGGCCGGCTGGGGGAATTTCTGCCCTTGCGGGAGTTCAGGCGCATGGACAGGCTGACCCGGATGGTGGCGCTGTCGGCCCTTCTCGCCCTGCATGACGCGGGTCTTCAGAACATGGACCGTTCACGGATAGGTCTTGTCCTGACCAGCGGGTTCGGTTCATCCAACACGACCTTCGGCTTTCTTGAGTCGCGCATACGGTATGGCGACTCCGGCGTGTCTCCGTTGCTTTTCTCCAATTCCGGTAACTCGGGGCCTGCCTCAAATACGGCCATTCTTCTCGGCATTACCGGTCCGGCCCTGACCCTTTGCCAGTTGGAGTTGCCTGCCGTGTCGGGGCTTTCCGTGGCCTGCCGATGGCTCATGGAAGAGCGGGCGGATCTCGTCCTATTCGGAGGAATGGATGAATATAGTCCCCTGCTTGGATATTGTCGGGACAGATTCTTCGGTAGCGCCAACAGGGGGCCCATGGAACCCTTCCTCACTGAGAAACAGACCTCGGTGGTGGGGGAGGGTTGCTGTGTATTCGCTCTCGGACGCAGGGCTGATATCAGTGCGTCGGCGCTGGCCCTGATCGAGGAGGTCACCATGGGTCCGGCGGGGTGTGTCCGCACGGAGGGGAATCTCTATTTGCTGGCCGCTGATGGCAACCGGTGGTATGGTTCTGAATATCACTCCATGTTTCAGGCCGAAAAGCCTGCCGCGTCTTTTGCCCCCTATTATGGAAGTTTCCCTTCAGCGATGGCCTTTGATTTGGCGGTGGCGACCACGGCTTTCAGACACGGGGTCCTGCCACGACCGCCGGAGAGGGCCATGAACGCCTCGATGCGTGAAAGAATGGCGCACGATCCCTCCGTTCGGCCAGGAGAGCGCATAGTTTGTTTCAGTTGTAATGCGGCCCGATACCATGGATCAGTACGGATGCGGGCGGTATAGCGGAATCGGGAAAGGTGGGATATATGGCGCGGTACCTTTACCAACCCACACCGCAGTTTGTGGACCGGCTTGAAAAGATCCGGAAGAATGATCCGGCGACTCACAAACGGATTTGGGCCGTGGTCGAAAGGTTGCTTGACAATCCCCTGGATTCGGACGGGAAGATGCATGGCGAACACCGTGGAATGCTGAAGAAATATGTGGGAAAAGGGGATTACCGGATCCTCTATTACTGGTGCGAACTCTGTCGGAAGGCCAACGAGAAACAGATCGAAGTCTGTAGGAACTGCGAGACAATCCCTGACCAAAGTGTTATTTTCTTTGAAGTTTACCACAAGGCAGAAAGCCGGCGGGTGAAGTAGTGGATACGATTTCATCGGGACCAAGGAGGTGGAGCGTGGCGTATATGGAAAGGGTGAGTAGGCAGGCGAGCCCCAAGAGGGCATTTGTGAAATTAGGGTTTGTGTGCCCATGGGTTGCTTTTTCATTCCTTCTGGCCATGGGAGGCTGTTCGTCGATTCAGACATCGGGATTTATGTCCTTCCCGGCGGAGCGCGGGGGGATTGCCAGCGACCAGGTCCTGGAAGTCTCGAATGTCGTCTCCCGTATGCGTTCGGAGTATCCGGACCTTTCGGCCACGTCCGTCCCCTATGAAGGGAGGAGCGTCAGCGGGGCTCGCGCTCTGCCGGCACCTGCCCTCACAGGCAAGGGGAGGGCTGTATCGTCGGGGGAACCGGTCTCGGTGAAGCTTTACCTGGACAAGTCCTCTTACTCGGAGGGATATGTTGACGTGGAGTGGAACGGGGGCGCACGGGAGACTCTGCCCATCGTGGCCTTCGATAACAAGGGAAGACCTAACGAGGTTTTCGATTATATCTATCTTCTGAGACGGGGTGAGGGGGGGCTGTGTTACCTAGTCCTTGTGGGTGGGGAATACGGCGGCCTGAACGTCAAGTATGTGGGTTTCGAGGGAACGCTGATCGTCCCCGGCTCCAACCAATCGCTCGAGACGGATGCGCAGGTGTACAAGCTGGATTTCGGGTTCCGTTACCCGCTGCCTCCCGAATTTGAGGCCCATGTCCGCAAAGCCGGAGAGCTTTCGGGATCCCTTTACAAGGAGTCCAGGACGATACTGTCGAAGGAGGCTGAACTGGACAAGGTCGAGGAGGAACTCGTACGCCTCAGAAACACCCCTCCGGCAG
>QJVM01000135.1 GCA_003235715.1 Nitrospirota bacterium | reverse complement strand
GTTACGTGTATTCCATGCCAGCAGATGGTTCCCGTGCTGGACAGACTTGAACAGGAATACGGGAATCGACTTCAAATCGAGTTTCATGATGTTCGCAAGTCACCTGAAGTGGGTCGCGCTTGGGGGGTAATGACCATTCCTACCCAGATATTCTTGGATAAAGATGGCAGGGAGGTCTTTCGTCATATCGGATATTTTCCATACGAGGAGATTGTCAAAATACTAGAGGAAATGAGTATCTGAATTGTGGAAGATTGGTTTGCCAACCTCGGCTCACTGGTCCAGGCAGAGCGTGGCTTAGCTTACATCCTCGTTCTGGCCGGAGGACTGCTTTCTGCGGCAAGCCCCTGTGTATTGGGTGCAATTCCCCTGATCATCGGGTACGTTGGCGGATATGCGGGTGGAGACATTCGAAGGGCCGCCATCTTTTCTTCAATCTTTGTTCTTGGCTTGGCCACCACCTTCACCCTGCTGGGTGCTGCCGCCTCGACCATGGGTCGGCTCCTGATGTTTCTCGGTAACGGAATCCCCTTTATCCTCTCGTGTCTATGTCTTCTTATGGCTGGGCAACTGATAGGCCTGTACAACATCCCCATCCCAAGGGTCAGAGCCCTTGTACCAAGCCGGGGGGGGCTTTCCGGGGCATTTCTTCTTGGTCTAATCACCGGTGTGTTCTCATCGCCGTGCGCCACGCCCGTGCTGGCCGTTGTACTCACCTATGTCTGGAGTAAAGGCAATATTACCTATGGCAGTTCGTTGCTCTTTATTTATGCCATCGGGCACTGTGCTCTTATCTTCCTTGCAGGTCTTTCCGTCACTTGGACGGAACGGATGTTAGCTGGGCGGGGATTCCAGGGCGCGTCCGTGTTTTCTCGACGTATCAGTGCATTGACCCTCCTCTTGGCGGGGGTATGGTTCGGTTGGACATTCATTGCCCGTATGCAAGTCTGAGCTGGACATTTTTTCGAACGGGGCGCGTTTCGCCATTATTAAGGTGAAGCACGGACCGATTGTCTTCTTTTGCTCCACTTAAAATAAGTTACACGGTGGACGAGTCCGTCATTTTCTTATAACCCCAAAGACGGTTGCCCCAGAAGGGAATAAGAATTACTCCCGGTTGAGTTACCGGGTTTTCTCTGCAGGCTGTCCGCCCCCCTCCTCGATCTCCGAGGGTTCGTAAACCGTCCCGATCCGAACGCGGGACGCTCCGACCTCCCGAAGCAGTTCAAGGACCGACACGAGCGTCTGGACCGAGGCCAGTCGGCTCGAACGGATCTCGAAGGGAGCGCTCAGGGTCTCCCGGGTCATGGCGTCGACGAATCGCCGGAACCGGTTCAGGGAAACGACCTGCCCGAGATACAGGATCCTTCCCTCCTCGAGAAGAACAATCAGATGCGTCTCCGCGGCCTTCAGCTCGTGGGGTTTCTCGGTCCTTGGAAGGTCCACTTCAAGTCCCTCGTGGGCAATGAACCTTGACGTCAGCATAAAGAAGATAAGAAGAAGAAAAACGATATCAATGAGCGGGGTGATCCCGAGACGCATCGGCGGCCGGTGCTTCCGTTGAAAGACAACGCTACCGTTCAGGAGCAACATCGCCGATCTCCCGGGCCAGGGTTTCCAGTTGGGATTCCACCCATTCGAGTTTTCCCTGGAACGCGCCGTGAAAAAGCATGCAGGGGATGGCCACGGAAAGCCCTGCGGCGGTCGTGAGCAGGGCCTCCCATATCCCACCGGCAAGGACCGTGGCATTCACGCTGGCGCCGTGCACCTCGATGGCCATGAAAGCCCGAATCATGCCAAACACCGTACCCAAAAGCCCAAGGAGGGGAGATACGGAAGCCACCGTCTCCAGGGCCCTCAGATGCCGTTCCATGCGATGAACAAGAGTGTCCGCGGCCAGAGCGAATCCATTGCTTAAAGACCGTGGGCCGTTCTTACGGACATGATCCAGAGCCTCCCTGAGGACGGCTGGACCCGCAGTGTCTCCCCTAAGGTTCGCGAGAGCCGCGTCCACGTTCCCGGACTCAAACGCATCGCGCACAGAGGGGGGGAGGGAGAAGTCGCGCAGTTTCAACCTCCGAAAACAGATAGCCCGGTCCAGGATGATGGCTATCCCCACCACCGAACAGAAGATGATGGGGACCATCAGGACCCCGCCCCGGAACAAGGTATCCAGAATGGTCTGGCTCATGGTTTTCCCGATAGGTCGGTCGGGTCAGTCCTGTCCTTCCTGCCGGCGCACATCCCTGCGTCGGCTAACCGGATTCTGGCGCCTCCGATCGTCGATTCCGGAGGCGTCCTTTTGTCCGGACCCTGCGTATCAGGCGTGGGTCGGCTGCCTGCGAGAACTGGTTCGGGCCATCAGGGTACGACAAATATCCGTGAGCGTGACAATGCCCACAAGGCTCTCGGCCCTCATGACCGGCAGTTGTTTAACGCGTCGAAGGACCATCCTCGAACCGGCCTTGATGATCGGAATATCTTCCTCGACGCTCATGACCGGAGTACTCATGATCTCTGAAATCGGCATCTGTTCCGCGCGCTCAATCCGCTCCTCGATGCACTCGGGATCCCGGAAGTAACGCTCCTCCTCGCACATGACCTCCGGCAGGGTCGGGAGAATGGCTCGGAACACATCGGTCCTCGTGACCATACCCACCATCCGGCTTCCGTCCATCACCGGGGCCCCATTGATGTCGTGTTTCTCCAGAAATTCACCGCACTCCTTGAGCGTCTGATGCCGCTTTACCGTTAACACGTCCGTCTTCATGATTTCCTTTACCTTCATGACCTGCCCTCCTTTCCATCCCGCAACCGGTTAGATACCGTGTTTGCGGGACACTACAGTATTGCCTCCCATAGCCGTTCAGAGTGCACTCCTTCTTTCTGTCACAGGCCCCGTAACCTCCTCTTGGTCTTCAGCCTCCGTCACCTCAGCGTGCCCAGGAGGAAGACCATGACAAAAAGTGCCACGGTCTCGATGATTCCGATCACCATCAGGTAATTTCCAAAACCTTTACCCGTTTCAGACAGCGCGTCCGAGGCCAGGACTCCCGCCCTGCCCTGGAGCCAGGCCGAAAGCCCTATGGCCAGGCCTCCAAGCAGACCCACAAGGAGACGGTCCGCCACGCTGACCAAGGCCGGAGCGCGGTGCACGGCGTTCATGAGGATCATTCCATAGATGGTCTGGGACAACGGGGCCCCGGCAAAGGCTGCGAGTACAAACGGGGCGGCCTTGTTGTTCATGTAACATCGTTTCCACGCGCCAAGAGCCGCCATCCCTGCGGCCGAGGTCCCCAGGGCCGACCCTATGGCCGGCAGAAAAATCGCCATCACAAAGGCCACTGCAACGAAGAAATTCTCAAGGGTCATGTTCGGGCTCCTTCCCACACCCCGCGGGATTTGAAGGCAAACGGCCGATAGGATATTCCGGCCCATTCGGTGCCGGCATGCTTGGAAAATTCGAGCAGATTGAGTCGGACGCCATGAACCAGGACGGCCATGGCCGCCAGAAGGATATTGGTCGAATGTCCTGCAATAAATATCACGGCACCCCCTAACCAGCCCCAGGGGGGACCGGACGCGACGGTTCCGGCCGCCAGGTCATTGAACGCCGTTGAAAGCATCTGCGAAGCCAGACCCACAGCAAAAAGGCGCAGATAGGAAACAATGTCCGACAGAGAGCCAAGTCCGTTCAACAGGACCAGGGGGATATTTCGCGCGTAATCGGCCGCCGAAGCGCTGCCACGGTCCCCGCCACCGGTAAAGACAATCGCCGTGGTCAGCCCTGCGACGACCAGGCTGCCCTCGGCCCAGCCCAGCGGGGACCCCAACAGCAGGGTCCCGATGAGTCCATACATGCCCCAGAGAAAGCACACCCACCCGGCCTCACCCAGCACGCGCCACGAGGGCCACTTTCTGACCAAGGTCAGAAGGCGGGCGGCCGACAGATGAATTACGCCGATGAGCAGACAAAGTCTGAGAGTCACCGCGGAGGCCTGTTCCGGGTCCGCGAAGACGTCCAGCGACAGGGCTCGCACCAAAGGAACCTGCGAGGCCGCCTCCAGCCCGAACCAGGTTCCACGCAGGGCACCCCAGATCATCGTGGCCGCGCCCAGAACAAGGATCAGAAGGGTAGCATCGGAAGCGTGAGTCCGAAGTCTCCTTCTGAGGATTAGCCCGGCCAGAACCAGCAGCAGCCCGTATCCCGCATCATCAAGCAGCACGGCCGTGAACAGGGCGAAAAAGGGAGCAAGAAGCGCCGATGGATCTCCCTCCCGGTATCCCGGAAGTACCGAGATCACTTTCATGACCGGAGAAAAAACCCGGCCGAACCGAGAAGGTTTCAGAAGCGTCGGCACCGGATCATCCCTGTCAGGCTCCTGGACCAGAACGGCCCACCCGGCGCGCAAGGCCTCCTCTTGCACCTCCTTCACCCGGTTCGACGGACAGTATCCCGCCAGAACCGAGACCGGCCCTTCGTGTTCCAGAACAGACCGGGCCTCTTCAAAGATGCGGCGGTTCTCATGGATGGCCCTCTGCGCCTCAAACGAGCCTGAGAAATCACGCAGGTTCTTCACCTCGGACTCATGTCGGGAACGCCTGCCCCGTGCCGCCTCAGCCAGGCTTTCCGTCTCCTCCGGTCGACGCATGGGAAGATCCATCCGGCCCAGCCATTCAGGGATCGTTTCGTCTCGGGTAAAGAAGGCCAGCACCAGTTCCCGACCCTCTGAGGCAACCACGGCATGGGCCAGCCCCTCGGGAATTCGCGCGATGTCTTCCCTCAGCGCCCGTCGGAAGTTCAGGTGAATGTTCCTCTGTTCAAGCATCTGAAGCGAGGACGGGTCAACGGACAGGGCTGCCGGGGATTCCATCTGAGCCTGTTCCAGGGCCGCCAGCCGGGACTCGTCCTCCTGGATAAGGGCCATGAGTTCCACAAGGCGGCGCGCCTTTTCCATGATTTGCTGTTCTGTGAGCTCGGGAACCGGAAGCCTTGAATCCCCCCCGCAGATCTCCACGGCGCGATCGAGAATCATAAGCTCGCCCCGGATTGAGGCAGCGGCAGGGCTCTCTCTTTCGCGGGATGGTTGGAGGTGCAACACCCCAACGTGCCCGAGGTGGTCAAGACTCCGGTCCTCGTCCCGGGCGGAGGTGAGTACCCATACCTTCTTCATGGGAACGATCATGACGTCCTTGCCTCGGCCAGTTTCGACTTGGCCATACGGGCCCATCCCATGGCCGACGCCTGCTGGTCGGCAAGCCTGATCTGGATCCGGTGAATCCTTTCCCGGGCTTCCGGAATCTTCACCCGCTCAAAGAGATTGACCCGCTGTGTGGTGATACGGAGTTCCCTCGTGATGATCGCATGCCGTTCGTCGAGAACCCCTTTCTCCGCCCTGAGAACCAGAAGCCGGGCCACGGCGGCCACGGCCGCATCCACCCAGACAGGAAAGACAAAGAGGTCGTACCGTTCCCGTGCCAGAACCGCTTCCTGAAAAACGGGAACGTCAATCCCGGTGACGTTGTCCGTACCCGTCCGCACGGTCTCGATCCGGACCAGGTGCTTCAGCCCCACATCCTCGCCCAGGAGGGCCACCCACCCGGCCATGGCCTTCCGCAACTCCTCCATTTCTCCTATAACCTCCCGGATCCGGGACCGAATGAGATCCGCCTCCTGCTGAAGCTGTCGCTTCTTGACTTCCAGGAGGGGAAGATAACGACCGTACCGGGCCAGGTTCTCCTTCTGATTCCTCAGTTCGGTCTTGTTAAGCTGTAATCGCTTCACGCGCATCCCCCCGCCAGTGGGCCTGGATCAATGAGGACCTGAGCCCTGTTTCCTCGGGGAGGAAACATTCCGAAAGAATGTCCCATCCCGTGTCGAGGGCCCCCTCCAGCGGCAGGTCCACGGACAGGTCCATAAGCTTTTGCTCGAAGAAACGGCCATACCGAAGGAGCTTCCGATCCCAATCGGAGAGTCGGAACCCCATGGCTTTCTTCTCCAGGGTGTCCTGGTAATACGCATAGAGCTGAACCATCGCGTCCATAAGGGGGCGGTGGTCCTCCCGCGTTTTCCGATTGACAAACTGCTTCAGGCGGCTCAAGGAACCGAACGGTTCGATTCTGCCCTTGTACAGGTAGTACTGTCCCTCCGTGATATAACCCGTGTTGTCCGGCACAGGATGGGTCAGGTCGTTACCCGGCATGGTCGTGACTGAAAGAATCGTGATGGAGCCCGCCCCTTCAAAGTCCACGGCCTTTTCGTAACGGGAAGCAAGCTGGCTGTACAGGTCTCCGGGATAGCCCCGGTTCGAGGGAATCTGTTCCATGATGATGGCGATTTCCTTCAGGGCGTCGCAGAAGTTCATCATGTCCGACAGGAGGACGAGAACCCGTTTCCCTCCGAGGGCAAACCGCTCGGCCACCGCCAGAGCGACGTCGGGCACGGCCAGGGCCTCCACAACGGGGTCCGCGGCGGTGTGTACGAAAAGAACGGTCCGGTCGAGAGCCCCTTGGGCCTCGACGGCATTCCGGAAGAAGAGGTAATCCTGGTACCGCAGCCCCATCCCCCCGAGGATGATCGCATCCACCTCGGCCTGCAGGGCCACCCGGGCAATCAGTTCGTTCGAGGGCTCGCCGGCCACGGTAAAGACCGAAATTTTCTGGGACTCAACGAGCGAGTTGAACATGTCGATCATCGGGATGCCCGTCCGAATCATCCTGGAGGGGATGACACGTTTCACCGGGTTCACCGGCGGACCGCCGACGGGCACCAGGGCTTCTTCCAATGCCGGACCCCCGTCGCGGGGCCGGCCGGTACCATCAAAGACCCGACCGATGACGTTCTCCGAACAGGAGACCGTAAGTTCCCGCCCGAGAAACCGGACCCTGGCTTCGGTGGAGATCCCGCTGCTTCCCCGGAAAACCTGAAGGTAAGCCTGGTCTCCGTCGATGCGGATGACATTGGCCAGCGAAAACCCCGCATCCGTCGATACGTGGGCCAGCTCCCCGTAGGCCGCCCCGGGAGCCGACACAACGATCACGTTACCCGCGATCCGGTTGACCCTGCTGTAGGTCTTGAACATGCATCTCCTCCCGCGGTCCGGAAGCAGCAACGCTTGTACCCGTCAGAGCAAAGCGCGAACGGTGGAAGCTGGACTCCACGTCATGGTCCCTCAGAATTTCACGGAAAGATTCGGCCATGTCGGAATCCGAAGGCTGAACCGCTTCCAGGACCCGCTCAACGATTCGGGTCTCCATCTCCTGAAATTCCAGGCTCTGCCATTCAGCCCCGTTGTAGTCCAGAAAGAGAAGCCGCAAGCGGTCAAAACATTGTCGAGCTTCGTCCTTGTCCGCAAAGACGAAAACAGAGCCCAGAATCATATGGAGGAGACAGAACACGTGCCGTTGTCTTTCCTCGGAGGTCGCCGCATCCACCGCGTCAAAGGCGTTCTGCTGCAGATACACACGGTCCAGGAGTTCGGCCTTCAGAAAGATCACGTAATCCTCCAGAGGCGTGCCTTCCTCGCCGACCACCTTCATCATCTGCTCAATTTCGTGTCCGTGCCGGAGGACCCTCAAGACCGCCTCCCGAAACGAAAGGTCGATAAACCCCGGGTAGCGGGTCCAACTCTCCAGGGGGTCGATGGCCGGATACTTTCTGGCCTCTGAGCGGTCCCTCGAAAGGCCATGGAAGGCACCCACAACCTTGAGGGTCGCCTGGGTCACCGGTTCGTCGAAACTTCCTCCGGCCGGGCTCACCGAGCCTCCGATGGTGAGGGACCCGGTGCCTCCCTGGGCAAGGCGCACCTCCCCCGCTCTCTCGTAGAAGGCCGCGATCACACTTTCCAGGTAGGCCGGAAAGGCCTCCTCTCCCGGGATTTCCTCCATGCGCGAGGACCGCTCCCGCATGGCCTGAGCCCAACGCGACGTGGAATCCGCGAGGAGCAGTACGTGGAGTCCCATCTGCCGGTAGTACTCGCCCAGGGTGACAGCCGTATATACCGAGGCCTCCCGGGCGGCCACCGGCATGGAACTCGTATTGCAAATGATGATGGTTCTCTCCATGAGAAACCGGCCGGTAAACGGGTCCTTCAGTTTCGGGAACTCCCGGATCGTCTCCACCACCTCTCCGGCCCGTTCTCCGCAGGCCGCAATAATGACGATGTCTATGAGCGCGTTTCGACTGGTAATTTGCTGGAGCACCGTCTTCCCGGCCCCAAAAGGCCCGGGTATGGCGAAGGTCCCCCCACGGGCCACCGGGAAAAGCGTATCAATAAGACGAATGCGCGTGAGCAGGGGCGTCCTGACAGGGAGTTTCTCCCTGTAACAGGTCACAGGCCGCTTGATGGGCCACCGGAAACCCAGAGCCACTTCCTGACTGTGCCCTTCTCCGTTTTCCACGGTACAAACCGGCTGGTTCAGCGTATAGAGCCCTGAGGGAGATGTTTTCAAGACCCTTCCCCGGCCCGAAAAATCAAAAGGAACAAATATGCTGTGCCGGAACACTCCCTCGCTGACAAAACCCACCGGACTTCCGGCCCGAACGCGGTCCCCCGCATTAAGCATCGGGGTAAACTCCCACTTCCGCTCCGGGTCCAGAGCCGGAAACGCCGTGCCTCTCGGAAGGAAAAAGCCGTGGACATCCGAGATGGCTTTCAGCGGGTTCTGAAGTCCATCGTAAACCTGGCCCAGGAGTCCCGGTCCCAGCTGTACAGAAAGGAGTTCACCTGTGAACTCCACGGGGTCGGACTGTCTGAGACCCTTCGTATCCTCGAACACCTGAAGGTCGGCCCGGTCCCCCTGGACCCGGACCACCTCGGCCTTGAGCCGGCCCCTCTCCAGCAGAACGTGAGCCACCTCGTTCTGCATGATGGGACCCTCGAAACGGACGGTGATCACGTTTCCGTTCACGCCGACGACCGCTCCCCGGGTCTTCACGAGGCTCTCCCTGCAAAACCGTGGTCCTTTGTTCCGGGAACGCCCACTGCCTCACCAAGCGTGGATTCTCCTGCCTTGACCTCAAAACGGGTCCGCCTTTCAAGGACCCGGAGTTTCAGGCCGTACACCACCAGGCGACCGAGGTCGAATTCGAACGGGTGGTCCAATTCTTCGAGCCGGTTCCACCTCATCCGGTCGATACGGAGTTCTGTCTCCATGGGTGTCCCGTCCCCCAGCAGCTTCCTTGCCTCTTCCAGTGGGAAATTCCCCGGATAGGCGGCCCTTTCATAGGTTTCCTCCGAAAGCTCCAGTCTCTGGGAGCGGAGTCGCGAAAGGGCATTCCGAAGCCCTCCTTCGAACAGAATCCACTGATCCAGAACAGGATGCTTTCCCAGCATGTCCTCGCGGGGCAACAGGCCCAGACGACCCAACAGTTCAACCTTGGCGGGAGGGACTTCGATGGCGCAGATTCTCAGATAATCAGTCCAGGAAACCGGAGGACGGTCCGCCTCAAAATTCACCGCAGGGAGCGAACAGACCGTGTAATAATAATTCCGCTTCACGTCTTGTCCTCCGCCGCGCTGAATAAACGGACAAGTTCGGGCGTCAGATGGTTCATGATAATCTCGGTGACGGCTTCAGGAGAGATTTCGTAGAAGAAGTTCCCTTCCCGGAAGCCGATCCTGAACCCGGCTCTGAGGTCCGGGTCTGTTTTCAGTTCCAGCCCTTCCCCTGTCACGGTTCGTAGGTGTTCCCGGACCGCCGCGATCAGCTCTTGGGATTCCTGAAAGCCCAGATGGACAGACACGTCCGCACGGCCCGCCGTCTCGATGAGGCGTTTGATGAAGGCCCCGATGAGGACGGCAAGGGAATCGCCGGAGAGGGTCGACCTTGTTTCAGCCTGGAGTACTGAGCTGAAGAGCGAAAGAATGAGCTGACGGGTTTCGATGACGGTATCCCGCGCGGCTCGACGAAGGGCTTTCAGCGCGGCATCATGCCTCTTGGCAATCTCCTTTTCCGAGGAAACCGCAATTTCTCGAGCATTTACCTCTGCATCTCGTACGATCCGCGAGGCCTCGTGCTCTGCGCGCGAAAGGACTTCAGCGGCCTTTCGGTCCGCCTCCTCGATGGCCTCGGCCCTGATCCGGCTGATCAGCTGGTCGAGGCCTGTGACCGGCATGGCCTCTCTGTTCATCGTTTGCCCCCCGGAGCAGGAACCTCCAGCGAACCGTGAAACTGTACCAGCCCGAAAACGTCCTGTAACTTGGAGAAAAACCCCCTCTTCCCTAACAAAACCGTATCACTCGGGTAGGGGGTTGTCAAACACGCAAATCAGGATGATTTGAAGTCAAATCCGGCACCCTCGTGGGGGTTAAAAGGACACTGGATGTACGGAAAACGGGTGTATATTGGATCCGTGGGATACCCGCCTCCGATGGCAGGAAACGGTTTGCTTCGGAAGCCGGCGAACACCGAACGAGGAGGCGTCAGATGGCAAAAGTGATGGTCGTGTACTACAGTGGATTCGGACATACAAAACTCCAGGCCGAGGCGGTGTACAGGGGTGCCGCCGGTATGGAGGGGATCCAGGCCGAACTGTTGACCACCGAGGAGGCCATCAAGCGTCTTGATGACCTCGATGCTGCAGACGCCATCATCTTCGGCAGTCCGACCTATATGGGAAACATATCCGCCGAGATGAAGAAGTTCATCGAGGTCGCCGCCAAGAAATGGTACACGCTCGCCTGGAAGAACAAGGTAGCCGGGGCCTTCACCAATTCGAGTTCCTTTTCGGGAGACAAACTCAACACCCTCGTGGGCCTATTTATCAACGCCATGCAGCACGGCATGATCTATGTGGGGACGGGCATGCTTCCTTCCCAGAACAAACCCCAAGACATGAGCAGTCCCCAGGGCCCCGCCCCTGACGCCCACAATCGCGTGGGCTCGTACGCCGGTCCCATGTCTGCCAGCTTTCAGGTGAATCCCCCGGAGACACCGCCCAAGGGTGATATTGAAACGGCCGAACTCTATGGCCGACGCGTAGCCGAGGTCACGCTCCAGTTTGTCAGAGGCCGCAAGTAGAAGCCCCTTCTCAGACCGGGTCTGATCAAGGCACCTCAGGTGCCGTTTTTTCTGGTATTCTCCCGGACGCGAGATGCCCGGACCTTTCACTGCGTATACCATTCTGGGGTTTTACCCGCACCCGGACGATGAGGCCTACTCGGCGGCCGGCACAATGGCCCTTTCCGCAGGACTCGGTGCAAGAGTCACGATGCTCTGTGCGTCTCGCGGCGAGGCCGGAAGGCACCGTTCCGTCTCGGGCAAGACGGGGGTGGAACTGGGGGCCGTACGGACCAGGGAACTGGAGGCAGCCTGCCGGGTTATTGGCGCCGAAGCTCCTCGATTTCTTGACTTTCCCGACGGTTCGATCTGGCACCTGGACCCGGACCCGGTGGCGACTGAACTGAAGAAGGTTTTGGACTCTCTTCGTCCCCAGGTGGTGGTCACGCTCGGGGGTGACGGAGCATACGGCCACCTGGATCACCTGGCCTGTACAGGGCTTATGGCCCGCGCCGTGACGGAGCTTTATCCGCGTCGTAAGATACGGCTGATCGGTTCCGTTTTTCCCCGGGACTTGTTCCGTCCGTTGTACGAGAGGCTGAAGCGGATAAGGAAGGTTCCCCTCGACCGACGCTTCGACGCGGAGAAACTGGGAACATTGCGCGAAGAAGCGGACCTCTGCGTGAACATCTCTTCGGTACGGGACGTAAAGCTCGCAGCGGTTGGCTGTCACGCGTCCCAGCTTGAAGACGGGGATCCCTATTCGTTTATGGGTAAGGGCGTTATTGACCGAATTCTTGAGGAGGAATGGTTTGTCCGGATTGCGGGACCGGCCTTTCCTCAGGGAAGCTCGACGATTTTTGACGGCCTGTGATTCGAGTGCTTCACATCACACGGGACTTTCCCCCGGAATCCCGAGGAGGAATCTCTTCCGCCGTGGGTGGTATGGTGATGGCCCTTAGCCGGTGCGGCGTTCAGTGCCGGGTCGTCTCCTTTGATGGCTGGAGACCCAAGGGCCGTGCGTCTGGCACCGCAAGACCAACCGTCGAGTCTTGCGAGGCCGGCGCGCCTGTCCTACGGGTTCTCTCTTCAGCAGGGCTGCTGGAGGCGCAGACCTTTGCCCTGGCCGGCTCTCCGGATATCCTCCATATCCATCACGGAATGCTCTGGGATTTCGCCCAAACGGTCGCTACAATCGGGCGGGTACCAGCCGTCAAATCCGTTCATGTCCTGCAGGCGGAGTCCAGTCGGCTGCTCGGCCTGAAGGGCGAAACGCTCAGTCTCCAATCCCAGAATGCGGCCCTTGCCGGGGCCGAAATTGTGACTGTGCCGTCCCGCGGCGCGGCAGAGTGTCTCGCAAGAGATTATCCGGCCTACGCCAGGAAACTGAGGGTCATCCCCTTTGGCATTCAGGATTCCCCGGCGGCACTGCACTCGGCGGCCGTCCATGCCTATGGTCCTCCCGGTCCTGTCCTCTACGTCGGCCGATTTGCAGAAGTGAAGGGGACCCCGGACCTCTTTCACGCGATACCACAGGTTCTTGCCCGTCATCCAGAAGTTCCCTTTGTCGTCGCCGGAGGTATTCCCGACAGCCGTAAGATGGACAATCGGTGGAGGAGGAAACTCGACGCGCTTCTTCCCGAACCGTTTCGGAAGCATGTGCGATTCACCGGGTGGGTATCCGGTGATGAGCTTGCCCTGCTGTACAGTGCAGCAAGGGTTCTTGTCTCCCCGAGCCGTCTGGAAACCTATGGGCTTGCCGTACTGGAAGCCATGCTTTTTGGCTTACCCGTAGTCGGAACGAATACGGCCGGGACCTCGGAATTGGTCGCACACGGCGAAACGGGCCTCCTTTCAAACCCGGGAGACTCTGGGGAACTTGCGGACAACCTCTGTGAACTTCTTGGCAACGTTGAACTCTGCGCACGGATGGGCAAGAATGGGGCCGAGGCTGTACGGAAAAGCCGGCTCTGGGACAGGGTCATTTCTGAACTGGTCACTGTATATCGGGAACTTCTTCCAGGTTTTGAATAATCCCGAATAGACCTCTCGGCCTCCCGGGTCGGACTGCAGGCCCCTTTTTCGGCCGCCGCCCCGTAGCGGTCCATCGTACTGCTCTGCGGGAAACTGACTGAAGGAGCCCGAAACCCATGGCGGATGCCCTTGCGCTTCTCTCCCTGCTGATAGGACTCGAACTGGTCCTCGGTGTTGACAATATCCTTGTCATCGCCATCTTCGTCGGTAAATTGCCGGAAGCTTCCCGGGCCAAGGCCCGGTTTTTCGGCCTTTCTCTCGCGGTTCTGGCCCGCATCGCCATGCTCTTCCTGGTTCTCTTTCTTGCAGGCCTGACCGCGCCGCTGGCCCTGAACCTTTCCATTCGGGATATCATTCTGCTTGGCGGCGGCCTTTTCCTGCTCTGGAAGGCGGTTCGAGAAATTCATCATACCGTGGAACTCAGCGAGGAATCCGACGAGCCGGCAAGTCATAGCCGTGCCGGGTTCCTATCGGTCATCTCTCATATTGTGCTTCTGGATATTGTCTTTTCCGTGGACTCCGTCATTACGGCCGTGGGTCTCACGGACAAGGTCTGGGTGATCGTGAGTGCGGTGCTGGTCAGCTTCATCGCCATCCTCGCCTTTGCCGGTCCCATAGGCGATTTCATTCTCCGGAGGCCGTCCCTTAAGATTCTCGCCCTGTCGTTTCTCATAACCATCGGGATAACCATATTTATGGAAGGTCTCCATAAACACGTTCCCAAGGCCTACATCTATCTTCCCATGGGTTTTGCCCTTTTCGTTGAAATCCTTCAGCTTCGCTACGAGCACAACCGTCGGGTCCTGAGGAGCCAGGCGGGTACGCGAGCGTGAGAACAATCTGGATATGGGGGTCCCCGTGAACCCGACCGTGTCCAAGAAAATCCATTGCGCGTGGCAGGCACCTCTCCTATACTCATGTACAGGTCTTTCGTCTTGAGGGGGTCTGCCATGCATGTCATTCTGGATATTTGTGTCGTGCCCATGGGGGTCGGAGTCTCTGTTTCGAGGTATGTGGTCGCGTGTGAGAAGGTGCTCCAGGAAGCCGGACTGAAGTCGGAACTCCACGCCTACGGAACCGTGGTGGAAGGGGAATGGGATGCCGTCTTCGCTGCCGTCCGACGGTGTCACGAGGTCGTCCATGCCATGGGGGCTCCAAGGATTACCTCCACCGCCCGCTTCGGAACCCGCACAGACCGGATACAGACGGCCGAAGACAAGGTCAGAAGCGTGAAAGAAAAACTGGCAGGATCCTGACCGCCGGCCCCCGGAATTTACACTGAACTCCGGCGGTACCGGCCCTTCAGCATCCTTACCACGAATACGGAGAACCGATTGCAAGATTCCCGACTGCGGCGCTACACCCTTCTGCTCCTGCTGTTCTGGACAGCCACCATTCTCGGTCTGCTCCTCTGGACGGTAAACAACAATCGTCGCCACACTGCGGATCTTGCACTTCATGAGGCCCGCGCTTTCTTCCAGGAGATTGTGACCACCCGCATGTGGAATGCAGAACATGGGGGGGTCTATGTGTTTGTCACGGAAACGACGCAGCCCAATCCCTACCTCGACCTCCCCGACCGCGACCTTACCACCCGCGAGGGGCTCAAACTCACACTCATCAACCCTGCGTTCATGACCCGCCAGATTGGTGAGATTGCCCGAAGCCGGAACAATGTCTGGTTTCATATCACCAGCCTGAACCCGATTCGTCCGGAGAACGCCCCGGACGAGTGGGAAACCGCGGCCCTGCGTCGCTTTGAACAGGGGGAGTCGCAGGTGTTTTCGTTTGCCGCCGGGCAGAGCGGGGAAGAATTCTTCAGATACATGGCCCCTTTGGTCACCGATGAACCCTGCCTGAAGTGTCACGCGAGGCAGGGCTATCAGGAGGGAGACATCCGGGGGGGGATCAGCGTAAGCATGCGTGCGGATACGTTTCTTTCTTCAGCGAAAAGTCAGACGATTCATACGGTGCTCGCCTTTGGCATCGTCTGGGTTCTGGGACTCTCCGGGCTCGTTTACGCCGCACGCCGGCTCCGCCATGAGGAGAGTCAGAAAGAAGAGGTCATAGCAGAGCTTAAATCAGCCCTGGAGCGTGTCCGTGTCCTGAGCGGCCTCGTTCCCATCTGCGCGTCGTGCAAGAAGATCCGGGATGACAAAGGCTTCTGGAACAAGATGGAGGAGTATATCCAGACCCATTCAGACGCCCGGTTCAGCCACGGGATCTGTCCGGAATGTGTAGCCCGGCTCTACCCCGAGATCGCAAACAAGGAGTCCCATACGGAAAAGAACCATACCGGGGATGACCACGCGCCCGCATCATCCCACAGGAACCCGGAGAACCGGAAGTGAACCCTCTGCGTCGGAAAAGCGCAGGGTTCCTGATGGCCGGAAAATCGTCCTTACATGTGTTCAGGATCATCCTGTTATCCTGGCTCGTCCTGTTTCTGATTCCGGAACAGGTCCGCCCTGCCGGATCGGGTCAGGCACAGGGTCTCCTCTGGGAGGCCAGGGGCAGGAACAATACCGTTTACCTTCTGGGCTCCCTCCATGTCATGATGCCAGAGGCCTACCCTTTGCCACCGCGCCTGGAAGAGGCCTATCAGCAATGCAACCTCGTGGCTCTTGAATCGGATCCGGACGAATCCGCAAGCCCCGCCTTCGCTGAAAAGATGCTGAGGCTCGGCCGGTATCCGTCCGGCCAGACCCTGAAACAGCAACTTTCTTCGTCGACCTATCAGCGTCTCGAGAAGCGGGTAATTTCTCACGGCCTCACCATGCAGGCCTTCGAGGGATTCCGGCCCTGGCTGGCCGGCCTAACGCTCAGCGTCCTTGAGTTTCAGAAGCTTGGATTCTCTCCCGCCTACGGGATCGATCAGTACTTTTTCAGCCGTTCAAAGAAGGATGGCAAGAAGCGGGCATTCCTTGAAACGGCCGATTTCCAGGTGGGGCTGTTTGCGTCGCTGGTGGACCACGACGCCGAAAACCTGCTTCGACAGATGCTGGACGAGCTGGAGGATTTGACGACCATGGCGGCGGAACTGCTGGAGACGTGGCGGTCCGGGGATGAAGCCCACCTGTATAACCTGATCCATAACGGCTTCGAGGCCTACCCGGCCCTTTACGAAACGATCATGCTGAA
>QJVM01000122.1 GCA_003235715.1 Nitrospirota bacterium | reverse complement strand
GAGAAACTGAAAAGCATGCGCGGCAAGAAGTAGAAGCCCACGGAGTGGGGCCTGCGTAAGCGAGTGCAGGCCGAGTTTAAAAGATGGCATGACAAAGCCCCCGTCGAGGAAACGACGGGGGCTTTCTTCTTTTATGAAAATTTCACCTATCGAGAAAGGGCAACGGGTGCTCACCGGGTTGTTGCTGGGGGCAGGCCGTTATGGGCTTTGTATCGGCCGGCCCACGCCATACTTCCCTGATGAGATTATGTGTCTTTCTCCTCTTTCTTGGGTTCAGGCGGAGGCGGCGCGACCGTAGCTTCTTTATCACGTTTTAACTTGGAACTCGCTGGGCGGTGTTTCCAGTATCCGCCTAGAGAATAGACGCCGTAACCCCATCGAAGAATCTTCAGGAGTAGGCTGGCCACGAACAGGCTCCAGGCCAGCATCAGGCCACGGTATACATAAAGCGGCAGGGAGACGATCCAGCCGTGAGGCAGAAGGTCCTCCGCCCGGTCCACGTACCAGCGGAGCTGGAACGAGGAACTGCCGTTTCCGGCGATCCACATTTCTGGAAAGCCCAGGAGGGAGTGACTCACGGCGATGTAGAGGAAGTAGAGCGACATCAGCGTCAGGGCCGCGATCACGACCTGGACCATATTGAAAAACGATGCGGGCGTGTCTTCTCCCATCCGCTCTCTCAATGAAAGCAGGATAATCCAGCCCACCACGACGAGCGCAACCGTTACCGGGACCTGGGTGAATCCGATCAGCAGCAGGATCCAGCTATGAAACCTGAGCGGGGTCTTCGTCGCCGCCGCAAGCACCAGGGCTCCGAGTATTGCCACAAGGATGACGCCGTAGATGAGGACGGCCGGGCCGAGTTTCATGGTCTTTGACCCGGCAAAGAGCAGCCACCGATCGCGGGGAACCTCCACCTCGACCGAGGCGTTCACACTCGGTGCCCCGAGGTTCATGCTGGGCGTGTTCCAGCGGAAAGCCATGGGGCTCCGGTCGAGAAACGTCACCGACACCTGCTGGCTTTTCGGCAGGAGGGGGAGCACCACCTCTCCGTCTTCGTTCGCCCGGACCGGGAGCACCTTTCCGTCCACCTGGACCTCGTGGAGTTCCGCACCCGAGGGCAGGTTGATGGAATGCTGGACCCCGCGCGTGCTCCGTGCGGAAAAGGCCACAGTGACTTCTGTTTCACGCTTCCCGGGTCGCACCCTGGTGCTTACCTGGTCCACCGTAAGGGTCCGGCCTTCAACAGGGGTCGGCCGGCTGAGTTTCAAGGTCACTTCTTCTCCGGGCCACGGGCGCCAGGTGGGAACCCACTGGCCGTTCGGGTCTCCCTGATGAATTTCAGGGATCCCGGCCGTCTGTTCCAGATGCCAGATGGGGCTCACGTTCAGTTGCCAGGTTTCAATCCAGAGAGGATTTGTCGAAGCCTTGAAATGAAACTCCCTGCTGTTCTCCAGCACCGAGTTCCAGCTGTACTCGCCCTGGTAGGCCCCGATGCTGATCACGGCCTTACCGTTTTCCACGCGGACGCCATCCGTGACCACAGACTCCCCTTCGAGAAGGGGCAGCTCGATATTGATCCCTTCTCCCGTGGGAGAAACGCGGTCGATGATGGTCTGCACCGTCACGTCGAGATCCACGTTCACGATTCGCGTGACGCGAACAAAGGGCGGCACGCGTCCCGCCTCGAAGGTGTCCAGTTTCCTGACCTCTTCCGCATTCTTGATTCGTTCAATATAGATGGGGCCCTGCGGGACTCCGTCCGGTCGGATACCCCGGATTTGCCATCCCCTGGCCATGGTGGTGACGCGGGCCGGTTTCAGGAGAAGAGGAAGCTGAAACTTCTCCCGGTCGCCGATGGGTCCGCTGATTACGATCTGATGGACCCCTTTCCCAACCTTCACCCAGAGCACATCCCGTTCACGGTACATTCCCGTGGCCTGTTTCCCGTCGATCAGGACAAGGCTCGGCATCCAGTTCGAAGGTGAGGCCGGAACGGGGACCGCCACCTCGTCCTGGCTTTCCACGCTGTACCGCACGACGAGGTCCTTTCCTTGGGCCTGGATGATGGCCTGGGGGCTCTGGGCGCACTCGGGTGCGCATTCAGGGGCCACAAGGAGCTTTCGCTTGAGTTCTGCAAGCAGGTCCGCAGAGGGAATGTCTGCACCGGCATTTCTTGCGGGTGCGAACAGGAAGACCACCAACGCCAGCCATGCAAACGTTCCTTTGCCGATACCCGGCTTATCTTTAAGGGACGTGCCCAGGATCTGGAATCCATAGGCCGCGACGGCCAACACTCCAAGCAGAATCCAGAGCGCGGTCACGAGCGGGTTGAACAGAAGCAGCCTTACGGTCTCATCCCTGGACACCGGTCCGTCCCAACGAAGTACCATGCGGTTCTGACGGAACTGGGGAATGCCGAGACCGGTCTGGATGAGGGCCGACTTATCGTACCGGTACGACGAATAATCGGGCGCTTGCCCGCGCCTGGGGGCCACGGAGCTGGGCACGGATTTCCGAACTTCCGAGACAAGGCCTTCCACATCCTGCCTTACGATGGCCGGTTCCTCGGCCACAATGGCTTTGTCCGCGGGCGCTTCCATCTCCGTGACGGCGGAGCGGTCCACATAGCCTTCGCCCGGCCCGCGGTAGGCGAGCTGAGGGTATAGCGCCAGGCGGACCGAACCCACCATGTAGGGCACGGCGATGAGAATAAACGCGAGGGCGGCCAGGGCCTTGTATATCCCTGCAAACCGGCGGAACCGTCCTTCAGGCAAGGCCCGGACCAGGGCCACAGCGGCGAGGAGATGCAGGTAGACATACTTGGGGCTTCCGCCTTCCTTCCACGTAAGCACCAGAGTGACCAGGGCCAGAGCGGCGCCCTTCATGCCCCAGAAGTGGTGTGAGGCCAACACCAGGATGATCACCACGAAGAAATCCAGAAGGTTCCAGGAACCAAGCCACGCAGGCGTCCGGTCGGGTCCGATGGCTCCAAACAGCCGCCATCCCGGCGGCAGGTTCAGCTCAAAGTTTCTCACGTTCCGGACGTCCGTATCCCACCCGGTGACCGGGACCGTCCTTCCCGTCTTTTCATAGCGTGCATCGGCGTTCAGGCTGACCTGGCCCCGCCGGAGTTCGACCCCGTCCTGGTTACTGCCTTCGCGCCGGGTGATCATTTGCGGCTGGCCATCGACCGAGACGCGGCCGAGGCTGAGCGAAGGAAGGGCCTCGAGCCGCCGGGAGGTGTGGAGCTGTCCCGAGAGTTCGTCCTGGACCGAATACCCCTCACCCGAGAAATCCAGGTAGAGCCGACGGCTGATGGAAAGTTGGTTCGGTACGCCGAGGCCCTGGCCTCGCTGGCGTTCCACCAGCTTCAAGGTTTCTCCGGGTCGCGCAAGATACGTGGCCCGTTGGGACCACTCGGCCGGCACATTGGTCTGGCTCGGATCCACAGCGGTCAGTCCCTGCGGCGCCACGAGCCGGAGTTCCGGTCTCTCCTCGAAGATCCAGATCTCTTCCTCGGCGGGTGTCGCCGGGGTAGGGGGGACGGTCAGCTCGTTCACAGGAGCCGTGGAGCGGGATTCCACTTCAAAGGTCCACGTTCCCGGCCGGACCTGTAATTTGACCACGCCGTCGGGCTCCACCCGCATCGGCAGAACACTCTCCACCCGGAGCGGAAGCATCCCCGGCCGTACGCCGTTCTTCAGGGAGACCTCCCTGGGCGGTCCGGCCACATCGATCTGGAATCGCGTGACCTCGGTAAAGGGGATATCGTCTTTCAGGAGCCGGTAGACCTGCACCACGAGATGCTCTGCAACCGGTTCGTCCGTAGGCGCGGCAGGCTGGCGGTTTAGATAGAGTTTGCCGTCCCGGTCGATATCCGACTCCGTGATCTTCCGGCCGGAGATCGTCCCTGAAACAAGAGCGGTATCGTTGCCAATGAAAATAAAGTTCGGAGGCTGGGTCCATTCGAAGGTACCGTTGACCCTGTGGACGCCTTTCTCCGCCCATAGGGCCGCACGGCCGTTACGGTTGGCCACGGGCGTCCGGATACCGTTCAGCTTCACATCCGTCGGCCATGTTTCAGATGAGCCCGGCAGAACAATCCAGCCCGCCAAATTCACCTCCCACAACTGGCTAAAGGTGGCCTCTTTGGAGCTGGTCTGAATCTCCATCGTGGAGGGCCAACTGCACCGATGTGTGGAGGCATTGTTATAGATGTAGGGACACTCCCGCCCCTCTTCACCGTGCAGGGCCCAGGGGATCCAGTCTTTCAGAACTTCAGGGACATCCTTTTCGGCGAAGGGAGCCCCCTCTGAACCGGTGGCCAGCAGAATCAACGACATTACGGCGATTAGAAGGCGACGCATCATTCTTTCTCCTTAACTTTCCAGTACCACCATTGTAGTCGTGGAAATCAGTGAAGCACAGTGAAATGCTCAAGTTTAGGCAGGGCGACCGGTAACCCGGCGCGCTCGTAATCCTTATCGGTCATACGGTGGGCTTCTCCATACGAGAAGCCGGACGGTTGGAACGTCTGTTATTTCGTTGCTGGGAGGAAATCTTGTCGGGGCCTGGCGTGAAGGAATTTCGGGGCAATAAAAAACCTCCACGGTCCGGCGTGGAGGTTTACGTCTTGAAACGACTGACGGAAGTTACGGCAAAGGGCCCTGCTTCAGGCCTTGAAGGAATCCCGAAGGATGATGGTTTCGCTCCGCTTCTTGCCGGTGGAAACCATGTCCACGGGGATACCCGTGGCCTTCTCGATGTGGCGGATGTAGTCCTGTGCCACGGTCGGCAATTTGTCGAAGTCGACGATCCCCACCGTGGATTGCTTCCAGCCGGGAAGGGTTTCGTAAACCGGTTCAACCCTTGCGAGGGACTCTGCGTCATACGGAAAAGAGTCAATCGTCTTCCCGTTCAGTTTGTAAGCCGTACAAACCTTGATTTCTTCCAGGTCATCCAGGACGTCGAGTTTCGTAATGGCCAGTCCGGTGAGACTGTTTGTGC
>QJVM01000079.1 GCA_003235715.1 Nitrospirota bacterium | reverse complement strand
CGACCGTCCAGGGAAAGCTCGCCCACGATCATCAACCCTTCAAAACGTTCCGGGGGGATGAGTCCCTCGGCCGAGACAATGCCGAGGCAGATCGGAAGGTCAAACCCGGACCCCTCCTTCTTCATGTCGGCGGGTGCCAGGTTTACGGTGATCTGTTTCAGGGGGAAGTTATGTCCGGTGTTCTTCAGGGCGGCCCGGACCCGGTCCTTGCTCTCCTTGACCGCCGTGTCCGGCAGACCCACGGTGGCGTAATGGGGAAGTCCACGTGCCGTGACATCCACTTCCACCTCCACGGGAAAGGCCTCGATTCCGAGGAGGCTGGCGCTGGTCAGTCGGGCGAGCATGAAGAGGATGCTCCGAGGGGATCAGGCCCTTGGGGGAAATCCGCGTCTGCGTGGCCTCACGGGACCTCGATTCCCAGCGCCTTCAATTTTCGGTGAAGGTTGGAACGCTCGATGCCCAACTCTTCGGCGGTGCGGGAGATGTTCCAGGTGTTCTTCTCGAGACTGGAGGTGATGAAGTCCTTCTCAAAGGCCGTCCGGGCGGTCTTCAGATCCTTGTACGCGAAGTAGTCGGTACCGGTCTTGCCCCGCGTAAAGATGGGGAGGTCGGCCGCCTCCACCGTGTCCCGCGTATGCATGATGACGAGCCGCTCCATCACGTTCTTCAACTCGCGCACGTTCCCTGGCCATTCGTAGGCAGAGAGGGCGTCCAGGGCCGAGGCCGACAGCTCCTTCTGCTTCCTTCCGTATTCGGTACCAAAGCGCACCAGGAAGTAGCGGGCCAGAAGGGAAATGTCCTGACGGCGTTCCCGGAGGGGAGGAACGTTAATTGGAATCACGTTCAGCCTGTAGAAAAGGTCCTCCCGGAATTGTCCTTCCCGGATTTCCTGTTCCAGGTTCTTGTTGGTCGCCGAAAGAATCCGGACATTCACCCGGATGGTCTTTGCGCTCCCGACCCGCTGAAATTCCTGCGTCTCGATCACCCGGAGGACCTTTGCCTGGGTGGCCATGCTCATGTCTCCAATCTCGTCCAGAAACAGCGTGCCGCCATCGGCCAGTTCGAACTTCCCCCGTTTGCGCTCCACCGCTCCGGTGAAAGAACCCTTCTCATGGCCGAAGAGCTCGGACTCTATGAGTTCCTGCGGGATGGCGGCGCAGTTGACCTCGACGAAAGCCTGGCCGGCCCGGGGACTGCCCCGGTGAAGGGACAGGGCCACAAGCTCCTTCCCTGCACCTGATTCGCCAAGAATGAGAACCCGGCCGTGGGACGCGGCGGCGGCCCGGACCTGCTCGCGGAGGGTGGCCATGGCCCGGCTTTCGCCGACCAGTTCGTCCGAGGGCTCCACGGAAGAACGGAGCCGCACGTTTTCTTCCTTGAGCCGAACCTGTTCCAGGGCGCGCTGCACGCGCAGCACCACCTTCTCCAGGGACAAGGGTTTTTCCATGAAGTCGTAGGCGCCGAACTGAACAGCCTTGACGGCCATGTCGATATTGCCGTGGCCGGAAATCATGATGACGGGAACGGAGAGGCTCGCGCGAATCTTTTCCAGAGTCTGAAGGCCGTCCATACCCGGGAGCCAGACGTCCAGCATGACCAGGTCCGGTGCCTGTTTGGCGACCAGTTCCAGGGCTTCTTCCCCGCTTGGTGCGGTTGAGACTTCGAAGCCCTCGTCCTCCAGAATCCCCGTGAGGGTTTCCCGGATCCCCATCTCGTCATCCACGACCAGGATGTGCTCTTTCATACCGAACCAGCCAAGGTGTTGTGTTGGTGCTCAGGAGAACGAGGGGGTTCCGGAACCAAGCTGGCCCGGTTTGGAATCTGCCCCGCATGACCGGGCCTCCGGCGCCCCATCATACCTGCTGCACCTTGGGCAACTCAAGGATGAACCTGGCTCCCCGGGGTGTGTTGTCCTCCACCCGAATGGTGCCCTGATGGTCGGAAACGATCTTGTTCACGATGGCCAGCCCCAGCCCCGTTCCGGATTTCTTGGTGGAAAAGTGCGGGAGGAAGAGTAGCTCCCGATCATCAGGCAGGATCCCTCCTCCGTCATCGGCCAGGGTCAGCCGAATCCGTTCGCTCGAGGCCTCGTATTCGATCGCCACCCAGATATGCCCCATTCGTTCCACGGCCTCGGCCGCATTGTCCATGAGGTTGATGAGAACCCGGCGGATCTGCTCCCGGTCCGCGTGGGCCCGGGGGACGTTATCGCCGATAGCGGTCGTGATGGTCATATCGCGAAAGTTGCTGTAGAGGCTTACGACCTCCTGGAGGACCTGCACCAGGTCCACGGCTTCGAGCTTCAGGTCCGGCATCCTTCCGAAACGGGAGAACTCATTGACCATTCGCCTCAGGGATTCGACTTCCCGGGTGATGGTATTGATGGATGACTCGAGGACCGCCTCCAGGTCCGGGGAGGCTTCCCGGTATTTCTTGAGGAGTCTTTCCGCGGACAGTTTTATCGGCGTGAGCGGGTTCTTGATTTCATGGGTCATCCGCCGCGCCACTTCCTGCCACGCATAGGCCCTCTGGGCCTTCACGATCTCCGTCATATCGTCAAAGACCACGAGCACCCCGGACACTTCTCCCCGCGCGTCCTTGAGGCTGGCCACAAAGAGACGGAGGATGACCGGGACCTCTCTTATGCGGGCTTTGAGTTCCCACGATCTTCCCATGAAATCCTTGTGCCGGATGTCATGAAGAATACCCCGAAGTTCTTCAGATTCCACCTGCTCGAGAATATCGCGGGAAGTGAGGTTACGGACGGCCAGCGCGGGGATTCCCAGAATGGCGCAGGCGGCGTTGTTGATCAGGACCACGTTCCCGGCGGGGTCCACGCACAGGACGCCGCTGGCAATGTTGTTGATGATGTTGGTCAGGATGAAGTGCTTTCGGTCCATTTCAGTATACGCGCTGCGCAAACGTTCCTGGCCCGTACGGAGTTCGTACACCATCCGGTTGAAAGCTTCGGTCAGCAGTCCCAGTTCGTCTCGGCCCGTGACCTCCAGCCTCACATCAAAGTTGCCCTCGGCCACGCTGCGCGTCCCTTCGGACAGGGCTTGGATGGGTTTCGTAATCCCCTTGGCCACATGGAGTGCGGCCAGCAGAACGGAAAAGATGATGAAGAGCGTCACCAGGGCGAGCGTCAGAAAGTATCCCGTCTTGATGGGGGCCTTGATGGATTCAAGGCTCTTGTAGTCCTCGTAGGCGGTCTGGACCATTCTCATGTTGTGAACCAGGGACGCCGGAAGTTCCACCTCCACGACCACGATCCGCGAGACGGTTCCGTTCTGAAAGACCGGGGAGACCGCACGGATCACCTCCCGGGATTTCTCTGAGAGGATTTCCGTGCCTTCCCTGCCGCGGAAGGCGTTTTCGTATATCTCGGGTCCGTCGCTGAAATTCCGGGCCGAAATGGTACGGGAGACAAACCCCTCGGGAAGTCGCGGGGTCGGGCTTCCCGGCGGCAGGGACGCCATGCGCTGGGCCAGCGACAGAGCCTGCTCGCGTCGTATGTCGTACAGGTAGGCCCCGATATCCACGGAACTCTCCAGGGGGACCTGCGTCTGGATGGTGAACCAGCGTTCGATGGTTCCGGTCACGATCTGGCTGGTCACCACAAAGAGAATGGTGCCCGGGATCGAGACCAGGATCACGAAAATCGTGACCAGCTTGGTCTTGAAGCTGTGACCGAGGGTCTGCCTTTTCCGCTCCAGATATAGCCGGGAAAGGGCCCGGATGACGAAAAAAATCAGAACGAGGATTCCGAGAATGGCCAGATTGATGAAGACGAAGGCGCCGCCGCGTCCCAGAACGCTTGAAGTTCCTGAGCCCAGGCGCTCGACTTCGATGGCCGTGGCCAAGGCCACAAGGACCGCCGCAAGAGAAGCGACCGTGAGGAACTTCTTCCGGGTCATGGAGGCAGGGTGAAGGGGGCCCCGGTTTGGGCCACCGAATATTCACTTTCAGACATGAAGAACATGAGCACCGAGAAAGGACCGGTCATCTTCATTCGGCGGAACGTCATCGTCACGGTGACGTAGTACGGTCCGGGAAGCAGGGTTTCGACCCGGGCTACGGGGATGTCGGAGATCACCGTGAGCCACCGCACGGCCTCGTTCAGATCAGCCCCGGTTTTCTCGTAGAGATAACGGCCCTCAAGAGAACTCATGCGGTATTCCTTCTTGAGGACATCGTACTTGACGGTCCGGACCACGGTCTGGCCGTCCATGTATTCGTCCATCCAGCGGTCCCATTCCCGCATGAGGTCGATCTGGTACTCCACTTCCTTGGGGAGACCGCTCTGAATCTCTTTCCGGATCTTCTCGGGAAGCGGTCCGAGGTTGGTGCTTACGAGAACCCTTCCGTCCTGGACCTGTTGTACGGGAAACGAAGGCTCCACGGCTGTTGCGGCCGAAGGGAAAAATAGCAGCAGAAGGAAAAATGCGCTTATGGCACGCATCCCATGAGATTACGCATCGGCCGGGAGGGTGTCAACCCGAACTTACAGTGATTTCAGGCGAAACCGGACGACGCCGAAACGGATAAGTCCTGGACTGATGAAACCCTGAATTCCTTCTAAGAACAGCCCATGATCGTGTTTGCCGGGGCCGGCCTGCGTCTCAGGAAGGCCTGGGTGCGCTGTCGATTCGGGGTGACACGAGGACAGAACGGAATGGGGTCCCCGGGTGGCGCTCCGGAAGGCAGCGAAGCCCGGGCTGAATCACCGGTAATGTTCAAAGGGGGACGCCACCGGGAACCCAAATTATACATACTATGCGAACGAAAACAAATCACCGGAACCAGGGTGCAAGAGGAGTGGTTTCAGTTCTGGAATAAGTCTTTTTAATAGAGGTTATGAATCGTGCTCTCTAAAATCACAGCTATCAGATTTTTTTATTGACACTTTCTAATTCATACGTTATAAAAACAGGCAATTATGCCCGGAAGCTACGTTCCGACCCATTATCTTCCTGTTCTCTTTATCTTCATCATTGCTTCCTTATTCGGCATT
>QJVM01000178.1 GCA_003235715.1 Nitrospirota bacterium | reverse complement strand
AGGTGAGCCCAACCGTACGGACCAACGGTGGTCAGGAACCGGGGGATGAGGGTCGGCCATTTCGAGAAAGAGAATATAGAAAGATCAGGCCGCAAACTCCGGCAACCACGGAACCCATGAGGATGCCGATCTTTGCCACATCCAACTCCATCGTTTGCGAGAAGGAGAGTCCGGCAATGAAGAGGGACATGGTGAACCCCATTCCCCCCAACACGCCGGCCCCAAAAATTTGGGGCCAGCTCACCTGATCCGGGAGGGCCGCCAGGCCCAGCCGGACGGCGAGCCAGGAAAACACGAGTATCCCTGCAGGTTTGCCGAGGACGAGCCCCAGTGAAATTCCCAAAGTCAATCGGGAGGTCAATACCGATGCAATGTCCACGTTGGCCAGGGTCACGCCCCCGTTGGCCAGGGCAAACAACGGGATGACACCGAAGGCCACCCACGGATGCAGCGCGTGTTCGAGTCTCTGAAGGGGGGTTTCCACGTCATGGCAGCTGATTTCCATGGAATGTACTGCATGGAGGTGCTGGGCATTCAGCATGATGGATTGTCCGCATCCGTCCGGCGGGCATTGAAAATCCTGAAGGTCTTGTGAAATATTGTTGAGAAACCGGTCCGTGTCGTAACGTCCTCTGGCCGGAATGAAAATGGCCACGACCACCCCTGCCACCGTGGCATGAAGGCCTGAACCGAGAATGCATAGCCATAACGCGATCCCGAGCAGAGCATAGGGCAGCGTGCGCCGGATCCAGAGGCCATTGAGAAACGCCAGCCCAAGGACGATGCACCCGGACAGCACCAGGTATTCCATGACCAGTTCCTTCGTGTAAAAGACCGCGATCACCACCACGGCCCCGAGATCGTCGGCAATGGCAAAGGCCGAAAGGAAGACCCTGAGGGACAGGGGAACCCGGTTACCCAAAAGGGCGACCGCGCCAAGCGCAAAAGCAATATCCGTGGCCATGGGAATTCCCCAACCGACAATTTCCTCGGTCCCTGCGTTAAGGGCGCCAAAGATGGCCGCAGGCAGCACCATCCCTCCGAGCGCCGCGGTGACGGGAAGCAGGGCTTTTTTCACGGAGGCGAGCTCTCCCACGAGGATCTCTCTTTTGATCTCCAGCCCTACGGTAAAAAAGAAGATCGACATCAACCCCTCATCGATCCAGTCGAGGAAGGGTTTCGTAAGCACCCGATCTCCAAAGGTAAAGGAAACCGGGGTATGCCAGAAGGTGTGATAACTGTGGCCCCAAGGCGAATTGGCCCAGACCATGGCGACAAAGGCTCCGGAAACCAGGAGCACGGCGCTTGCCGCTTCCCTTTCCAGGAAGGCCTGGAATGGCTGCAGCACCCGTGCCGCCAGATCTCGTGAACGGGGTAGAAAAGAGGTAATTCTTGTCATTGCCGATGCGTGTTGGACTTCTTACATTCCACCGGAATAGGACGCTTCCGTCAACTCAAAGCTTTTCAACGATAGAGGGTCCCGAAAGGGACACGCGGACCCGAGGCCGGGGATTATTTCCTCAGGGTAAAGAGGGCCTTGAGCAGAAGCAGAATCCAGGGGGTTCCGTGAAGAAAAAGGTCGAACCAGTCCAGGGGCCGGACGAGTTTTCCCTTAAAGAGCATCTGAAGTTTTTCCACGATGTGCGGCGGGTTAAAGGGTGCCAGACCCAGCGTCAGACAGACGACGAGAAGAAGACCCCAGGGAATATCCGATAGAAATTTCTCCATGATCGAGTTCTTCTCAGCTCTCCGGCCTGCGGTCAAGGACCAGCTTTGAAAAATAGATGGGCTTGTTCTGGCTTTCATGGTAGGTGCGGGCCAGCATCTCCCCGAGAAGGCCCATGCCGATCAATTGAATTCCCACGATGATCAGAAGAACCCCAAGCAGCAGCAGGGGACGGCCGCCGATTTCGTGGCCGTAGACCAATTTGTCAAACGTGAGATAGCCGGAGATCAGGAACCCCAGCAAGCCTGAAACCAGCCCAATAGGGCCAAAGGCCTGTATGGGCTTCGTCGAGAACCCCTGCAGAAACTTCACCGTGATCAGATCCAGAAACACCCGGATCGTCCGGGCAATGCCGTATTTGGAGACCCCGTAGCGCCTTGGATGATGCCGGGTGATCACCTCCCGCACCTCGGCCCCTACGGCATCCGCTACCGCGGGAATGAAACGGTGCATTTCTCCATACAGGTTGATGTTCTTCACGACGTCTGCGCGGTAGGCTTTTAGACTGCAGCCGTAATCGTGGAGCCTGACCCCGGTCACGGTTGAAATCAGCCAGTTGGCCATGATGGAGGGCAATCGGCGTGAAAAAAACTTGTCCTTCCGGTCCTTGCGCCATCCAGAAACGATAAATTTCGTTGAGAAGAAGCCCGATATCCTCGGGATCATTCTGGAGGTCTCCATCAATCGTGACAATGACTCCGCCACGGGCCAGGTCGAACCCGGCCGCGAAAGCCGCCGTCTGTCCGTAGTTCCTCCGGAAGCTGGCCACCACGACACGATTGTCCTTCCGGTGGAGCTCTTCGATGAGGCCCAACGTACCGTCCCGGGAGCCGTCATCGATCAATACCATCTCATAGGGCCGGCCCAAGCCGTCCAAAGCCTCCGTCAGAGCCCGGTACAGATGCGGGATGCTCTCCTCCTCGTTGAAAAGGGGAACCACAACCGAGACAAGTCGATTCTCGACCGGCCGATGGTCCGTGCTCATGGGGGTGCCGGGGTGTTCCTGCATGTGGCGCTAAACTCCATACGCAAGGCTATAGCACGCCTTTGGTTGAACGTACGCCCCGGATGCGAGGATCGCGGGCAACCGCTTCGGAGAGCGCCCGCCCGAAGCTCTTGAATATGGCCTCGATGACGTGGTGAATATCGCGACCGTAATGCACGAGGATATGAAGGTTCATCCCCGCTGCATTGCTCACGGCCCTGAAAAAATCCTCGAAAAGAGACGCATCCAGGTCTCTCAGTTTGCCCCGGCCCTGTTTGGCCTTGTACACGAGATACGGTCGCCCCGAAAGGTCCAGGACCACTTCCGCCAGGGTCTCGTCCATGGGAGTCACCCCATGACCATACCTCCGGATTCCCTTCTTGTCTCCGAGGGCCTGCCGGATGCCCTCACCCAGGACAAGGCCCATGTCCTCCAGCAGGTGATGATAATCCACCTCGGTATCCCCTCTGGCGGTTACCTTGAGGTCCATAAATCCGTGCCGGGCCATGAGGGAGAGCATATGGTCAAGGAAGGGGACCGTGGTGTCGACCTTATAGGCGCCCTTTCCATCCAGAACGAGCCCGAGGCTGATACTGGTTTCCTTTGTTTTTCGCGTGACGTTGGCTTTTCTCATAAACGCACCTTTCTTATCGCGTGGAGAAATGCTGTATTTTCACGACGCGTGCCTACCGTTACCCTGAGGCCCCCAGGGATGGCGGGCTCAAGGTTTCGAACGAGAATTCCCTCCTGGAGCAGGCCCCGGTAAACGCGGGAAGCATCGGGAACGCGGAAGAGGATGAAATTGGCGTCTGAGGGCACTACGCGGAGTCCCGGGATATCCGCCATCATCCGCATCATTCGATCTCGTTCCTGGACAATTCGCCCAATGGCTTCCTTCAGGGTGTCTCGTTCTTCCAAGGCTTCCACGGCAATCATCTGGGAAAGAGTATTGACATTAAACGGAAGGCGGACCTTATTGACCTCGTTCACGATATCCCGGGATGCCACCATAAACCCCAGACGAAGCGCTGCGAGCCCGATCTTGCTCAGCGTTTGCAGGACCACCAGATTAGGGTGGCGCTTCAGGCGGGTTATAAAACTTGGTGTCGAGGAAAAGGGATGATAGGCCTCGTCCACGACCACGATACCCGGGGTGGTTTCGATGATTCTCTGGATCCGATTCGAGGAGAAGGCGTTTCCTGTGGGGTTGTTGGGTGAGCTGAGAAAGACGACCTTGGCCCGGCTTTTCCTGATGGCGGATTCCATACGGTCCAGGTTGAGATCGAACGAACGTTCGAGTTTGACCTCCACCGTCTTTTCACCGAGGCCCCGGGAGATGATGCCGTACATGCTGAAAGTGGGAACCGGATAGAGGACCGGGCCGCCAAAGGTTGTGACCAGCATGGATATCAGCTCATCTGAACCGTTTCCAAGTAGCAGTCGATCGGCACGCACCCCGTGACGCAAGGCAAGAATTTCCTTCAGTTTCGTCCCGGCCGGATCAGGGTAGCGGTTGAGGGGGACCCTTCGAAGGATCCTTCCCAATTTATTGTCCCCCGCGCTCCAGAGCTCATATGGGGACTCGTTGGCATCGAGTTTTACCCGACAAGGAATTTCCTTGGCCTCGTATGCCCGGAGGCGTCGGACGCAGGGTTTGACCAGATTTGAGGGGATCATAATAAGTGGCTGCGATTGTTGAGGAAAGCGCCAAAATTATAACACAGCCGTTGTCCTGCCCCCCCTAATTTCAGGCTCGGGAACAACCCGAGACGGGCCGGACTCTCCTCGTCATTAAACCTCGTCCCGGGGGATGGGATTTCCCGTAGATGAACGCGGTCGGCTTTGGAAACGGGCCGTTGACGCAAACTCCGACTATCTGGTATAAATTCAGCTCGCTTGAGATGTGCGGAAGTGGTGGAACTGGTAGACACGCACGTTTGAGGGGCGTGTGGAGCAATCCATGCGGGTTCAAGTCCCGCCTTCCGCACCATCCTTCCCTTTCCCGCCTCTAGTTCGCCTTTCGGACCGGACCCTTTGCAGCTTTCTCCGTGCCTGCCTGAGGCTTACCAGGAACCACCGGGTCAGCGTTCTCCTGCGCAGATTCAGATCCGCTTCGCTGTGGTCCACCTCTTCTCCGAGTTTAATCCTTATGGACGAAGATTTCTGGATGGCCAAAACCTGAGAGGGGTAGACACTGCGGTGTCCGGTCATGAGAAAACTCACGACGCAGGCCACGGCCGCATAGGGTGCAATGTCCCGGCCGAAAAGTTCCACAGCCAGAATACTCGCGGCAATGGGGGTGTTCGCTGCGCCGGCAAGGAGGCTCACCATTCCAATCGCAGAAAATGTGGCCAGGTCAAGGCCCATCATCCGGGCAAACAGATTTCCGGCTGAGGCCCCAACGAAGAAAATGGGCGTCACCATCCCGCCGCTACCGCCAAAATTAAGCGTAATGCAGGTGGTTAGTGTTTTAAATAGAAACGCCGGCGGCGGCACGGCCTTCCCGCCTAGCGCGGACTCTATGGTTTCCAGCCCAAGGCCAAGATAACGCGTCGAAAACAAGAGACCCGAACCAGAAAGTAAGGCACCTGCAACGAATGCCTTCAGGGGTTCCCAAAAGGTCATCTTTTCAGAAACGCGTTTGAAATAGCGAAGCGTTTCAACCAGAAACCGGGAACATAGCCCGAAAAGAATCCCAGCCACGACGACCTTCACGAAAAAGGCCTCAGTAAAGGTTGGAACAAACCATATGGGATGGTAGAAATACGATATGCCTAAAGCCGAAGAGACCTGATACGCGACGATCCCCGAGATGAAGGAGGGTAAAAGGACATCGTACATGATGGCCCCCACGAAAAGGACCTCTATGCCGAAAATGGCCCCCGCAATGGGTGTTCCAAATACCGAGGCAAAGCCCGCGCTGATTCCACAGATGACGAGCTTTCGCCGATCCTTGGCGTCGAATTTGAGCAGATTGGCAAAAAGGGCGGCCATCCCTCCACCTATCTGCGCGCAGGGGCCTTCCTTTCCCGCCGAGCCGCCGGCCGCCAATGTCAGCACGGTGGTGACCAGTTTGACAGGGACCACGCGTCCCTTGATCTTGCCCCCATGCCGGTGGACGGCCTCGATGACCCGCTCAGTTCCATGCCCTTCAGCCTCGGGCGAAAGATACCTCGTGAGAAAGGAGCTCAGAAAAAGAGCCGCAGGAAGAGCCAGGAAATAGAAGCGATACTGGCCGGCAAACCGGGTGCTCCAGGACAGCATGAGCAGAAAGGCTGTGGTGGAGAGTCCCACAAGGGTGCCCGCAATGCTGGCCAGAATGAACCACTTTGAGACACTGACCAGCAGGACGGATTCCTCCGTGAGGCCCTTTCGCATAGTCCTTCCTTTCCGTCAGTCTGGTTGAGGGGATGTCGTGGTCCGTCTATTCACCGACACGCATGATTTCAAAGTGCACGCCTTGTTCTGAAAGGTCCAGAACGCCGTACGTCCCCCCTCGACCCCGCAGGCTTCCGGGGTTCAGAAAGTAGCGCCCGTCCAGGGAGACATAGCACGGACGATGGGTATGCCCAAAACAGATGATCTGGGCGTTGGCCTCCTGAGCGACAAGGCTCAAACCCATAAAATCCCGGTTCACGCCAAAACGGTCCCCGTGCGTCAACAGGACCCGGTGGTTCCCAACGTCGAAGATTTCCGTCTCAGGACCGTTGCGGACGGGATCCATGTTTCCCGAGACGGCCCGCATCGGCAGTCCTGAGAGGTCTCGTATGGCGACGGCATCCTGATAGGTATCGCCCAAATGGAAGAACATCTGAAAGTAGCCGTGGCTCTGAATAACACGGAGCGCTTCGGAAGAATTCGAGTGCGTATCACTGACGACCAGGATTTTCACTCAACCTATGGTATCAGATGGGGCGAGGCGATTCACGAAGCTGCAGCGGGATAGGTCCGCGAGGTAGGTTACGACGAATGCTTCAGGACGTTAATCCCGCGGTGGAACGGAATTAGGGCGGGAAATGGAACAGACGTTATCCCTTCTTCTCTTCCCGACGGAGGTCGGAGAGGTCCTTAAGAATTGTATCCACCTGAGGATGTTCAGGACCCAGCGTTGCCTCCCAGATTCCCAGAACCCTCAGATACAGGGGTTCGGCCTTGGAATATAGGCCCTGAAAGCGATAGAGACCGGCCAGGTTGGACAGCGGGGTGACGAGATGAGGATGTCGCTGTCCTTCATTTTCCTCAAGAATATTGACGGCCCGAAGATAAAGATCTTCCGCCTGGGCATACTCCCTTTTTCGGTAATGGAGCGTGGCCATGGCCGTAAGCGAGTCCGCGACTTTGGGGTGTTCCGTCCCGAGAGCCTTTTCGCGAATATCAAGGGCCTGTTCCAGTAATCTGTGAGCCTCCTCCAGCCGCCCCTCGTCACGGTACAGGATGCCAAGGCTGTTCATGGGGTCCGCGACTTTGGGATGATTCGGGCCCAGACGCTCTTCGTAGATTTCAAGGGCACGGTTAAACAGGGTTCTGGCCTTTGCATTGTTCCCCTGGTATTGGTAAAGCCGGGCCAGGTTATTGAGAGAGTCTGCCACGGAGGTATCTCTTTCCCCAAGCAGTCTTTCCCGTATGGCAAGAGCTTCTTCATGAAGGGGCATGGCCTCGGAATGCCGCTGTA
>QJVM01000114.1 GCA_003235715.1 Nitrospirota bacterium | reverse complement strand
TGAGACACGGTGTCGAGCCAGAATCGAGAGTCGTCCGGTGCAGGGCCTTCAGTAAGGCCTGACAGAATCTCCATAATGCTCTGGTTCCCCGGGTAGAAGGTTCCCTGCTCCATATAGGCACATTGCTGGGCGACAATGAGCCTGAAGGCCAGGAGGTTTTCTTCCTCGCCCGGGAAGAGCTCAAGGGAGTCTGGCAGGTGTATTGTTCGCGTGTCCGTGTGCACGGTTTTCGATGGGGAAAGGTGGACCTCCCGCCCGCCGGCAAGGGCCCGGGCATAAGGAAGAAGACGGCGCGAGGCCTTTTCAAAGCGCAGACCGCTCTCACCCCGTATAAGACATACGAAATTCTTCTCCACATCGGAGACAAACCGCCGTGCCCCATTCAATCCTTCCGACTCATAGCTGTCCAGAAGCGCTCCCACCCATTCAGGTATCTGGTGCGGGTGGAGACACTTCAGCGCTTCGGGTACTTCGGTGAGGAAGACATAGGTAAGGGCCTGACTTACCGGCCAGATCACGGTGACCTGGCTCAGGATTTCATGCTGGACCTCCTCGGCGAGCCGGGCCAGGGGCTCGACGATTTCGTCAGGTTCCCACTGGCCATAGATCCCGTCGCCCATAAAGATGGGGCCCAGGGCTCTCTTGATCTCCTCTGCGGTCATGGTCCTTTCGGGCGGTCTGCGCCCCTCCTTGTGCTAAAAGACCGAATCGACCATGTCTCCAAGGGCGGCGAGCATTTCGTGGTCATCCGTGAGCGTTTCGCAGATGGCGGTCCGGCAGGCGATACGGGGTGTTATCCCGTGGGAGATCAGTTTTCCCGCATGCACGAGCAGTCTTGTGCTGGCGCCCTCCTGAAGCCCAGAATCCTTGAGGCCCCGTGTCATGCCGGCCAGCCGGACCAGAAGGCGGGCCACGAGATCGTCGACCGCAGATTCGTGCCGGACGATCTGCCCTTCCAGATCGGGATCCGGATACCGGAACTCAAGCGATACGAAACGCTGGCGCGTGGATTGTTTCAGATCCTTGAGCACGCTCTGATAGCCGGGGTTGTATGAAAGGGTCAGCATGAATTCATCCGGGGCACGCAGGAGTTGCCCCCGCTTCTCCACAGGCAGAACCCGACGGTCGTCCGCCAGCGGATGGATCACGACCGTCGTATCCTTTCGGGCTTCCACGATTTCATCGAGGTAACAGATAGCCCCGGCTTTGACAGCCATCGTCAGCGGGCCATCTACCCAGACCGCCTCCCCGCCCTTCACGAGATACCGGCCCACGAGGTCGCTCGTGGAGAGGTCGTCGTGGCAGGAAACCGTAATCAGCGGCCGTTGGAGCTTCCACGCCATGTATTCCACGAAGCGTGTCTTTCCGCAACCCGTAGGCCCCTTCAACAGGACCGGCAACCGGTTCCTGTAGGCGGCCTCGAAGATTTCCACTTCGTGTTCCTGCGGGAGATACCAGGGTTCCTGCTCAATGGCATATTCATTCAGTGTGGTTTCCGTTTTCAAAGTCTTTCTCCTTCTCGTTGGCGTGCGATTTGGCCCCTGCCGAGACTCAGGACATCCCTTGTCCGCCTCCGCTTTTCCGGTGGCCCCTCCGCACCCGGCCTTGGGCCATCGTTCGCAAGTATAGTTGGCGATCCCCGTAGGTCCATTGTACCCTCCGTTGACGCCCGGGCATGGTTCCTAACAACGGAATTTGATGCGTCCATCCCTGTCCCTTTCACACTTCTGCAAGAGCAATTGCGGAGCTGCAATTCACCTTAAAAAATAAATGTCCTTATTTCAAGGGGTTGCGTTTGGCATCAGATATGCTTTAGATGGGACAGATGTTCGAAAGGAAGGTGAGACCATGAAACAGACACTGAGAGACAAGACCCTTTACATCGGAGCAGGCGCAGGGCTGGTGGCCTTTGCGGTGTTCGGACTTCTTCCAGGTTCCGTACTGGGTGGAGCCATGGGGCTGGACCTTGCCGGACGCTTATTGGGGACGCCGGTCGAACCGGGGATCTTTGCGAGGATGCTTGTCACCATCAGCATGCTGGCTGGCGTGATGGCTTCAGGGCTCCTCTTCACCGTGGCAGGCTCCACCGCCGGATGGATGGGCGGTGCCCTGATCGACACCCTCGTGCCTCATAAGGTATCCGTAAACGTGACACCCCGACAGAGCAGTCGGTAAACGAATATTCAGGGACTTGAGACCCTAATAATCCAAAGGAGGATTGAACATGAAAGACTCTACCAGGAAAGCACTCACCACGGGACGGAACATCGGCGCCATGATCGGCGGGATCATCTTCATCGTATTCGGTATCGTGCCGGCCTTTTACTTCGGCAGCTTCGGGATGCTCACCCTGATCACGCATCTGGTGGGCCCAGTGGACCCGGGGATTCTCGTCCGGATGCTCCTCGTCGTTGGCATCATTATGGGGCTGGTCTGCACCGCCTTTGTAAGCATCGTCGTGGGTTCTGTTCTTGGAACGGCCCTGGCCTGGGCAACGGAAGCCGTTTCCAGCGCCTTCCAGCCCGCTTCCAAGGAAGCCGAAGCCACTTCGAAGTAATTCCCATACGCCTCCCAGCGTTTGCCCCTGCGGTGCACTGCCCCGCAGGGGCCTTTTTTTGGAATCTGCGGTCACGGCCATGTCTCGGTTAAGGGGTCAAAGGTGTCCGGAGGTCTCCCTTATGATCTCGAGCTGATGCCGGAGGTCACGGATCTCCTTCTCCCAGAAACCGTGGCTGCCCCAGTCAGGAAAATGATTCCTGAACTGAAAATCGTTTACCTGGCGGCTGCACCAGGCCAGGAAGTAAATCATCCGCATGATTCGCAGGGGTTCCATGAGCCGGAGCGTGCGGTAATCCAGTGAACGGAAGTCCTCGTAGCCTTCTTCCATGAGACTCAGCTCATGGCGGCATTCGTGGACATGGCCGGGCAGAAGCATCCAGAAATCCTGAACCGGCGGACCGGTCATCATATCGTCGAAGTCGATGATGAAAACCCCTTCACCGGGTCGGAAGATCAAGTTCCCCCGGTGACAGTCGCCGTGGACACGGATAAAGTCTACCTGGTCAAAAAGGGGAATGATCGCATCCAGCACGGCTGTAGTGGTGGACTTGAAGTCATCCACAAACGCCCGGGAGACAAAGTCGTTATCGAGCAGTTCGCGAACATCCTGGGCCGTCGATATCTGGGGATGAAGGGTCATCCGGGCGGGGGCCGGACGGCGGCTCCCCGTCGTGTGAAGGCGTCCGAGGAGTCGGCCTGTCCGGAGCCAGGCCTCGGATTCCTCCATCTCGAACTGACGGCCTGAACGCTTGGGAAAAACCGCGAAGTATATTCCGTTGCACACTTCCAGCGTTCCGCCGTTCCTGAGGGGGAGGGGGCTGATGACCGGCAGCTCATCGGCTTCGCAATCCTGCAAGAAGTCATGCTCATCTTTCAGCGCTGCCAGGCTCCAACGGCCCGGGCGATAGAATTTTGCGATAAGACGGGTGCCATCCTCTGCCTGGAGCTCGTATACCCGGTTGATGTAACTGGGAAGAGGTGAGGTGAAGCCCGAGAGGGGTATGTCCAGGGCCTGTTCAACCGCAGAGATGATGGTGTCGGGGGTAAGGGTTTCGAAGTCCGGCTGTGGGCTCATAGGGTTTGTCTGAGAACGCGGGGTACTTTATCACAGGCCGATGATGAGCCTGTTCGCGAAAGAAGCGGAACGGAAAGATCAGGGTTTCCTGCCGATGAACTGGACCACCGCCCCCATACCCGTGTGCAGGTGGCCTTCCACCACCTCCCGAAGGATCTCCCGGCCCAACAGGATATCCAGACCGTCCAATTCCCTGCGAAGGTCATCGAGGCCCATCAGTTTGGTCACATCGGGCGGGCCTCCGGTTCCGTATTTCAGCTGTTCCGGTGTATAGGCCTCCAAGAGAAATATGCCGTTCTTCTTCAGGCCTGAAACAATACGTGCGTGCAGCGTGAGGCGGACCTCTTTGGGCACGTGGGCGTAAACAGAAATAACGCTGTCCCATGAGTCGGGAAGAATTTCATAATGGGCGAGGTCGGAGACCACCGTTGCGATTTGGACTCCGTTTTCTTCCGCCAGCCGTTGGGCTTTCTGCAATCCAACGGTCGATGAGTCCACCGCCGTAACCGTAAATCCGTTTCGGGCAAGGAACACGGCATTGCGTCCTTCCCCTTCGGCCACGCACAGAGCCTTGCCCTTCCGTAAAGAGCCAAGGTGCTCCACGAGGAATTGATTTGGCTCCTTGCCATAGACATACCGAGCCGTATCGTATCGCCTATCCCACAAAAGGGTTACGCCTCCAATTCGAGATCCTCTGCAATTACCGGTGACCTGCGACGCGTGTAAGCCGCGTGGCCGTCGGTCAGGCAGGGAAGCGGTAACGCGCATCGTCCCCTGGTTCAGACGACGGATTCACTCACGCAGGATCTTTCTGATCTTTGAGGCCAAATGGTCTTTTGTAAACGGTTTCTCAATGAAATTCCCTCTATAGGGCAGGGCCTTCCCGCCCCCTCTTGGGGCCGTGGGATACCCGGACATGAAGAGCACCTTTATTCCCGGCCGCAGAACCTCAATTCTGGAACTCAATTCGGCGCCGTCCATTTTGGGCATTATTGTATCTGTCAACAGCAGGTCGATGGGGACGTGCGTGGTTTCGCAGAATGAAAGGGCGGCCAGGGGGCCAGGCACCGCGAGCACCGTATGGCCCAAGGTTTCAATCATATTGGCTGTCATGTTGCGCACCATGTCGTCGTCTTCCACAAGGAGGATGGTGCTCGATCCCTGGGAGCCGGGTGTGGGTTCCGTCATTTCCGGTATCTGCTCTTTGCCTTCAAATCGGGGGAAATAGATGTTAAATGTGGTCCCGGTGCCGGGTTCGCTTCGGACGTCAATAAATCCGTTGTTCTGTTTAATAATCCCGTAGATCGTGGACAGCCCCAGCCCTGTTCCCTTACCCGTTTCTTTTGTCGTGAAGAACGGCTCAAAAACTCGGGAAAGAACCTCCTTGTCCATTCCGCTTCCGTTGTCACTGACCGTCAGCCGGACATAGGGGCCTGGAGAAACATCCCCATTGAACGGCAGGGATTTCCCTGCCGGAGTCATGTTGGACGTCTTAATGGTCAACTTCCCCCCCTGGGGCATGGCGTCCCGGGCGTTGACCGCCAGGTTGATCAGTATCTGGTCCAGTTGCGAAGGGTCAAGCTTGACCATCCAGAGTTCTTCTCCGGGCCCGAAATCCAGTTCCATGTTCTCACCGATGAGCCGGCCCAGCATCTTCACCGTCGAACCTATCTGGCGATTCATGTCCAGGGCCACAGGGGCGATGACCTGTTTTCTCGAGAAGGCCAGAAGTTGTCTGGTGATGTCCATGGAACGCCGGGCGGCTTTTTCAATTTCACCGATATCCCTGAGCACTCCATGGCCTGCGGGCAGTTTGTTTCTGAGCATCTCGGAATACCCGAGAATGACGCTTAACATGTTATTGAAATCGTGGGCAACCCCGCCTGCCAGTGTTCCGATGGCTTCCAGTTTCTGGGCCTGTTGCAGTTGCTCCTGAAGCCTTGACTGTTCTTCCCGGGCTTTCTTACTCTCGGTGATATCCCGGACGAAAGCCGCATGAAATTCTTGGTCACCCAGGGTCACCTGGCATGCCGAAACCTCGATGGGGAAAATATAACCGTCTTTCCGCCGGTGTCTCGTTTCGAAGGTGCGCCGGCCAAGGGTGCGCAGTTCTTCCCAGTGCTTCTTCCACCGCCTTTTGGGAAAATCAGGGTCAATATCCCAAAGATACATGGACAGCAGTTCTTCCCGGCTGTATCCCAGCGAACGGCACGCCTGAAGGTTCACGTAGGAAAACCTGCCGTTACGTTCCAGCCAGAAAACGGCTTCCGGGGATTGCTCGATTGTGTACTGGAAGCGCACGAGTATGTCTTGGCGCTCCCGAGACGATTTCCCTATCTGTTGATCTTTTTTAATATCGGGCATGGGCCGAATGGGGTGCCAGGTCATGCACGGGCTTTCTCGCTAAGATCCGGGCTTCTCCCACGGAGTTGTGCCTGCAGGGTCGACATCCGTTTCACCGTGACCGCCCCAGGCCCCGATGGGCTTCCGAGGTTTATGGCTTTGTCTGTCCACGATTTTCCGGGACCGGACAAAGGCATTGACAGGGGAATTTTATCCCGTTCCTGTCGCGCTTTCAATTCGTTCGAGGAACCCCGGCCTGCTTCCGGCGGCGGCAGGCCTTGCCTCACGATAGACACATAAATTTCTGAAAGACTCCGCATCACAGGCGGCATGGCTAATTTCCCCGGACGGGGGTGAGTATGAGAAAACCTGGAAGGCGTACTCCGACCGTAACCAATCGACTTGGGGGGTGGGGTCGGATTCTCGGAAAAGCCTCCCGAGATTAAAGAGCTGATTGTCGCGTCCCCCTGCCCCTGGCCTTTGCCACGCCGGCCAGTTCCCATCAATGGTGTTCCGACGGGACGCTTTCTTCAGGCAGAATCCCTAAGGTCGGATGATTCCTCCACCCCCCCCTCGGCCCTGACCTCCGAGGCCTCCTTTGGCGATGATGCTGCTGGTGGCTGCATCGGGGACTACGATTTGCGAGGCCGCCTCCCGGCGGAGTTCCTGAAGTTCCCGCATCGTTTGCTCCACGGCTTCCTTGGCTCTGGCCCCGAAGTTCTCCGCTGCCTCGCCGATGGACGAGGCCGGAATCTCAAAAGAGATGGGGAGGGCCCCCATGGGGGTCAGGATCTGTGTTTCACCCAGGTACAAAACCGGCCGGGCCAAATCCGTATCCCCGGTTTTCGTAACAGGCGTCAGTTTCCGGATCGTGCCCACCTTACGGTCTGTGTAAACATCTTCCCTGTAGAGGGCTCCGGTTTCCATCTTGATCTCGTCCAGTCGGTCCTCAAAAGCCATGCCTTGAGCTTCCTCCTTGCTTACACTTCGGAATCAATCGAGGGAATAGGTTAACAGATACGGGACGGGGTTCCCAAATCGCGGCCATTGAAAATGAGGAGAGAAGAAAAGGGCCGCCCGGGAACGCTCGCTATACCGGATTTGGGCCCGTGAGGCCAGGTCATTTCCAGACGTGTTTGGGATAACGGCGGCTGAGTTCCTTCTTGAGAGCGGGGTAGGTGTCACGCCAGAAAGAGGCAAGGTCCTCGGTCAGTTGGAGTGGCCGCCGGTGGGGCCCGAGGATTTCCACGACGAGACGGAGGCGGCCATCCGCAACGCTGGGGGCCTGGTCCAGTCCGTACAGGTCCTGTATGGTGGCCGCCAGCCTGGGCGATGCGCCTTCGTGATAGAGGACCCTGGCTTTTCGGCCGCTTGGAAGTTCGATCCGCTCAGGCATGAACCTTTCCACCAGATCTGTCTGAGCAGGTGAGAGCCAGGATTTCACGGCTGGCATGACCTTTCGGCCTTTCAGGTCTTTGGCGGAAAAGGCCCCAAGACAAGCCTGTTCCAGAATGGTTTGCCTCGCCTCGGGTGTGATGGCCGGTATCTCCCAATCCGGCCGCAACGAGCTCAGGCCATTTACGCGGGCAATCCAGCGTTCGACGGTATCGTTCCATTCCGGCAGGGCAAGACGTCCCGCCTGAACCTCACGCGCCAGAATCGCAGCGGCGATTTCCGGCAGCACCTCCACGTCCACGGAACTTTCAAGCACGAGGTCCCGGAACATCCGGTTCCGACGGGTAACCACCCGCTTCAGGTCCGTGTCGTAAAGACTTTCAGAAGCAATTCGGAAATCGTCGGGGAAATATTCCTGGAGCCATGCCTCTTCCACGGCGGTGGCCAAGCTCAACACGACGTTCAGATTACGCGACCCGGGGCCGCCCTTGTCCAGCTCAACCATTTCTGACGCTACAAAGAGGGGAGACTTGCGAACCACGCTCTCCTTCGAGAGTTCGCCGGATCGACCGTGGACCACCTGACACCGGAGTGTCCCTTCGTCCTTCCTAAGGGCCAGGTGATCCGAGAAGGCAACGAGAATGCATTTCTGTATGGCTTCATCCGTTGCTTGGCCTTGTTTCGTCTGAAGCCCTTCCCGTTCTGCTATGTTCAGGAACTGTTCAAGGAGGACCTGAACCTGACGGGCGGCTCCCGCGTGGATGCCCAATTCCCGAGCAACCGCCGGGTCGAATCGGCGGGAGGCGAGATACGTCCAGGCATTCATGAGCAGAAAGAAGTCAGACTTCCTTTCGGCACCGAGACGATCCTGCTGCCTGTCGCGAACGGCACCCCCAGGGCGTTTGAGCATGATCGAACGGCCCTGGGCCAGCGCCGCCACAAGCGCGGCGTCGGGGACGCATCCGAGGCGGTCGGCCTCAAGGAGCAGCCGGGAAAATCGGGGATAGACCGGAAAGGCGACCATGCGTCTCCCCACGTCCGTGATGGACCCGTTCAGGTCTGTAGCGCCAAGGTCATGCAGCAGCGATTCCGCCCTGTTCACGGCTTTGGGATCGGGCTGCTCGAGCCACGGGAAATCGTCCAGGTTGGTGAAGCCCAGAGCCTTGAGAGTCAGTGCAATCTCCGCGAGATCCAGCCGTTTGATCTCCGGGACTTCGGAAACGGGCCTCTGACCATGTTCCCGATGCGTCCAGAGTCGGACAGCCCTGCCGGGCCCGGTACGGCCGGCCCGGCCCGCCCTCTGCTCGGCAGAGGCCTGGCTGACCTTCTGGACAAGGAGCGTGTTTATCCCTCGGTGAGGGTCAAAGCGGGGGATCCGGGCGAGTCCCGAGTCCACGACGAGCCGGATCCCGTCAATGGTGACCGAGGATTCAGCCACGTTGGTGGCAACCACAATACGGGGTACGGTGTGTTCACCCACAGCCCTGTCCTGGGCTTCAAGCGGCAGATCTCCATGGAGGGGGAGAACATCCCACCCCCGAAATTCGCTGTGCTTCCGGATTTCGTCAATCGTCTTGCTGACCTCGTATACCCCGGGCATGAACATGAGCACATCGCCGACATGCCCTTTCCGGAACTGATTCAAGAGAACGGCGGTGGCCGCTTTCCAGACCGCCTCGCGGCCAAAGTCCACGGGCTGGTTCAGATATTCCACCGAGACCGGGTACATCCGCCCCTCGGATACGAGGGTGCTGCAGGGATCGAGAAAGGATTCCACGTGGCCGGTTTCCACGGTGGCGGACATCACAACCACCCTGAGGTCCTTCCTGAGAGTTTCCTGGAGTCGCAGGCAGTGGCCAAGGGTCACGTCCCCATAGATATGGCGTTCGTGAAATTCGTCGAATACGACAGCACCAACTCGCGAAAGCGCGGGATCCAGAATCAGCTCCCGGAGGAGTATGCCCTCGGTGACGTATCGGAGACGGGTGGAGGGACTGATCATCCTCTCGAAGCGCACGTGATAGCCCACCTCGTGGCCCAGCACGCCCTGTCGTTCGAACGCGACCCGCCGGGCCAGGAGTCGGGCCGCTACGCGGCGCGGTTCAAGCACAACAATTTCCTTGTCCGGTGCGAGGACATGGTCGAGGATGATCTGGGGAACCTGGGTGGACTTGCCCGAGCCTGTCGGGGCTTTGACCAGCAGACGGTGTCCAGCCTGGAGGTTACGGATCAGCGATTCCCGGAGCTCGTATACCGGCAGTTCTCTCGGATTCATATGGGGCTCGAGATGAGCCTATCACGGGAGGGGGAGTCCTGATCAACGGCCCCGGCCGGCAGGCCATTGCAGGGGACGGGAACCACGAAGACCAGGATTCATTTCTTCCGGCCGACCATGTCTTTGACAACCATCTTGAGGATGTCCGAGGTGCTCTTTCCGATGGTCTCCTTGCACCGGCAGGAGGCCGCTTCCTCCTCTTCAGCAAGGCATTTCCGGCAGACCATTCTGGCGGTATCACCCGTTTCCTGACGAATGAGTTCTTTCGCTTCTTCCTTGCAGATGCTGCAGATCATCAGAAACGTCCTTGATACAAACCGTCCACTACTCCCAGAACCTCCACCATTTCCGACGATGCTCTTCGCGGGATGTCTGGCCCTGCTCGGAGCCCTTGTCGAGTTCCCTCATTTCCTCTTCGGTTCGGCGCTCGCGATGTTGTTCTCTTTCCTGATCCTTGTCACCTGACACGTGTTCGCCCTTCTGTTCTTCGTATTCTTCGCGTTCCCTTTCCCGTTCATGGGTGGAGGCGCCGGTGGGGCCCTCTGCCGATTCCTGGTGGCGCTCGCCATATCCATCTCCTCTTCCGGCGGCCCCACGCTCGGCCAGAACAAGGGCGGGAGAAAATGACAAGGCCCCGACGACAACGGCCATGAGAAGAACGTGATGTATCCTCATCCCATCCTCCCTGCAATCCCCGAATGGCGGGACATGCTACTCCTGATTGCAGGATACTCCCGATGGGTCATTCCGACAAGGTATGGACGTCTCCCTCGACCAGGGACGCCGGCAGATACCGGGAGACGACATTCAGGAAGGGCCAAGGGTGACCGCGGACAAACGGACCCCGTGGTATTGTGAAGCGCAGGAAACTATGGCCCGGGGGGTCTTCCCTCAGGCGATCGTAACCACTTCTATCTCGAAAGTCAGTTCCTTGCCAGCCAGAGGAGGATTGCCGTCGAGCGTCACACTCTCTGAGGTGACTTCGCTGATGGTCACCGGGAATGTTCCTCCCGTGGGGGTCTGGACCTGCAGACGCATGCCCACTGCAGGGTCGATATCGGACGGCATATGTTCCCGGCCAATCGTCTGAACGAGTTCGTCACGGTATTCCCCGTATGCTTGTTCGGGTGGTATGGTGACCGTTTTGGACTCTCCGATGGCCATTCCGAGCACGGCTCCCTCGAAACCGGGGATCACCGCGTTTCCTCCAAGCGTAAACTTCAGGGGCTCCCGTCCGTGGGAGGTGTCGAAGACGGTGCCATCCTCGAGAGTGCCCTTGTAATGGACTTCTACGGTGTTTCCTGCAATAGCCTTGCTCATGTGGCCCTCCTTTGGGTTTGAAGTTGCCAACGGCGTCGGATGAATAAGACCGTCGCTGTATGGCCTGCCGGATTTGGTTCTGGGGGATGCCTCGAAATAATCGCCAAAAGCCAGGGAGGAAACTTCAGGGAATAAAACGATCAGGCACCGGAATCTATGGCCGTATATTACCGAACCCCGGGAAGGAGGTCAAACCCAGACCGCAGGGATCCCAGACCTCAATTAGCTTCAGATAAACCGGAAGGGCGACAGGGGGCGAGGCCGAACCGGGAGTCTTGCCCTTCCAGGCAAACCGGCCTGGAAGAGGTTCATCAGGAACAGAAACCTCGCCGCCGTTGTCGTTGTACGGCCGAAATTCTATTACCTCTTTTTCACTGCCGTCTTTGCCGTTGTCTTCTTCACCGTCTTCTTCGGAGAGGTCGGGCCTTCTCCCCCGGTTTTTCGGGCCCCGGGACTCTTTTTCGCTGCGGTCGGGGCCTTTACGGTCTTGCCTGCCCGGGCCCGGTTACGTATCGCGTCCGCTTCCTTTGATACTTCCGCCGCGTGCCGAGTCAGGACGATGCGCTCGGCCTCAAGCCAGTCGTCCATGGCATGGCCGTCGTTGCGACCTCTCATTTCATACATCTCGTAAGCCACCTTTGCAATCTCTTCCAGAAACCGTTCCCTGTCCATAGACGCCCCCTTGCGAGAAGATGGCACAAATAAGCCCGACGTGAGTGTATCACCAAGCCTTGCAGGCTGCAAGAGGCCACGTCGGGCAGTGCAAAAACACGAAGATACAACGCAGTCAGAGCCTGGCCCTCCCGGCCGGACATTGACCGCAGGGGAAGGAAGATTCAGCTGGCCGCCATCTCTGAAAAGACTTCCCGGACTCGACGCGCCATCTTCGACGAAGGGGTCACAACCACGTGTTTCTTCCCTACTTCAGCCACGAAGCGGGGCTCCGAGGTGCTTTCCTGATAGACTTCGCGTAGTTTGTCCGACAAAAGGGTGATGCTGGGTGCGGGCATGCCCTCAACAAGGGTCTTGAAATTCTTCACTTTGCCATCTTCAATGAGCGCGACCCCGAATTTCTGCGGAGGCTTTCCTATGAAGATAACGGCGGAATCCTCATCCGGGATGACTTCCATGGGGTCTGCCACCTGTGATGCCAGTGTATTCAGCTGGGGGCTGAGGGCTTCGATCTTCTGCGAGACGGGATGGTCCGTGAGAAGGGGGGGGAAGTCCGGTTTCTTTTCCCCGAACAGTTTGTTGAAAAAGCTCATGGTGTGTCCTCCTTTCAGTGGGTGAGCTCCGTCTTGAACGAATCTCGTGGTAAACGATGAGGGTGCCTGATACGTCTGGCCGGAAGTAAGTCCGAAATAACCGAAAGGTCAATCCTTGCGTCTGTTCCGGCCCGGCTTCCAGGGGTTAAAAAGGTGAACGCCGATAATCCGATGCTGGTACGGTTTCACCGTATCACAGGCTCCACGGGATTGCAAATTTCCCCTCGAATTCAATGCAATATCGCATATCTCGCCCGATGCTTGTGAAGGGTGGACCGAGACACGAGGCGGTTGCCCGTTGAAACAGGCGAGGTTGAGTCCTCTTCCTAAGCCTGGCAAACTGGCGCCTGAAAGGGAGATCGCAAACGTTGCGGGGACGAAGATAGAGAAGGATCGTGGAGGGATGAAAACACCTCCACTCGTTTTGCCGGGCGCCTCTGCATTCACGGTTGAACAGCGCGGGAAAAAAGCCCTGTATCGCAATTTTTGTTCACGGGAAGAGTCTGCATGCCAAGGTGTGCGGATATTCAGGTCATTCCCTTTCTTTCCCAGAGGACGGTTGCGGCGGTGGCTCGGTCTCTCTGGATAAAGGAGGTCCCGCACGGCAGAACTTCGATATCAGTTCCAAGCAGCAAGCGAACCTCTTCCGCCTCCCCCTGGCTGGCAAAATAGAAACTGCTGTCGAGTTCAAGGGTTTTAATGAACATGAAATCATACGCCTGCTGGGATTCATGGAGCGCCTTGAAATCAATGAAAATGGATTCGCCTATCTCCGTGATCAACAGGACGTATCTGGAACCGAGGCCAAAGATTTTTTCCAGCCCGCTGCGGAGTCCCCCCCGGGTGAGGTGAAGTGAATTGCAGGCAAGAATGACATCATAAGTTTCCTGGGTTGGAACAAAGCTCTCCCATGTGCAGGGAAGAGGATGGATGGCCATATGGAGATCCAGGTGTTGAAGCTTATCCATCATCAGCCGCAACATCTCCGAGGAGGGTTCCAGAGCGTCAACCCGACAGCCCAGACCCGCCAGTGGAATGGCGAGGGTTCCCGTGGCGGCTCCGATATCCAAAATCCTCCAGCCGGGTTCGCAGAATTTTGAAATTTCTCCGACGATGGGCTGATGATAACGGCCGCGGCTCGCCCATCGCTCATACCACGGGGCAAGGCGGTCCCAGAATTCGGGGCTGACGTGGAGAGAGGTCAGGTTCACGAAAACTTTACCTTCCCGTGAGAGTGTTCGGCGGCCCTTCCCTTCTCCGGCTTGCACTCCAATCCGGAAAGGAGTTTCAGAGTCCGTGTCCTGCTGCCGTCAGAGGATATCCTGGTGAACCGGTCTGACATCGAGAAAGGAGACCATCCCTTTCATGGGCCTTGCGGGCATTTCTGCAGGAGGCCCTCATAGGTCTGTCGGGAGGCGACGGTGAGGTCATATCGACTGATTTCTTTGAAAGGGACCCACGTGAACTCGGCGCATTTGTCAGGTTCCATGATGCTCGGCGTACCTGCGCGAATCCGACAGATATAGCCCGGAGAGACCCAGTGCTGGCCCTCTGATGGCAGGATGTGATCGGCCACGTTAATCAGGCTCTGAACCTCGATTTCGATGTTGAATTCTTCACGTATCTCCCGGACGAGAGCCTCGATCTGGGTTTCTCCGTACCGGACCGCGCCACCGGGAAATTCCCACTTTCCCTTTTCGTTCCGAGCCTGTGGACCGCGCCTGGCCAGGAAGATGCGATGCCTCTCATCGACGATGACGGCTCCCACGCCCACACCGATACAGTCGATCCCGGGTCTCGGCCGGTCTGCTGAATGTTTCATCTCTGGTTCCATCCGGAGTGCGCGGCCTTTGTTCCTTGTTGTCAACCCGGGAGTGACGGCCTAACTTTGGCTTCCCACCCGATTCATGATCGCTGCAGCCTGTGCGAGCTCCCCAGGCGTGTTGTAATAATGGGGCGCAACTCTGAGGTAACCGCCCCGTTCCGAAACCACAACGTTTTCCCTGTCCAAGGCCTGCACAATGCGGGCTGCGGGACGCCTGCACCGGAACGAGAGAATTCCGGAACGGTTCGGGGCCGGAAAGATTTGGGGCGTGAAAGCTGAAGAGTCCAGGTTTTCGATCAGAATGTCCTGCAGCCTGAATATCTCTTCCCGAATAGCTTCCGGCGTCCACGGCAGGATCGCTCCCGTAATGGAGGCTTCAAGTCCCGCGGCCAGGTATACCGGCGAAGTACTGTATTCGAACCGTTTACCCGACGTGAGGGGACGCCAGGTGTGGTCCAGATAGTCGCTTCCCTGTTCCATCAATTCGGCGCCGGCCATGACATGGCCGAGTTTGGCCCTGAAATCCGGCGACGTATAGAGGAGCCCTGTGCCGACGGGCCCAAGGAGCCATTTCCATCCCGACGAGGCAATTGCCGAAATGCCGTAATGCTCGGGATAAAGGGGGAGGGCTCCCAGGCTCTGGGCCGCATCAATCACGAGGTCCACATTGTGCGCCTGACAGAGCGCACCCAGTTCCTGAAGATTCGCCGCGAAACCACTTGTAAACTGAACATGGCTGACGGCCACCAGGCGTGTCCGGCGAGTGAGGTTTCTCTCCAGGTCCGATATAAGCCAGCCACCGGGGAGGTCCGGGGTTGCCCTTTGCCCCGGATCCCGGTTTGGTAGAAGTTTAAGGACAACGCCCCGGCTTTCCTGGAGGCGCCACGGGTAATGATTGGCCGGATACTCGTGAATATAACTGATGATCTCGTCTCCTCTCCGGAAGGGATACCCCTGGGCCACCAGTCCCAGCGCCTCGGAGGTATTTTTCACGAAGGAGATATTCTCGGCCCCGGTCTTCAGGAGTAGGGCGGTTGCAGTGTGCAAGCGATCCAGGATTCCGGTGTAATCGCCGAAGGCCCTTGACCCGACTTCGGAGTGATCAGCGGATATTTCGGTTATCCGTTGGTGAGCGCCGCTGTAAAGGGGGGAAACACCGCAATGGGCGAGATAAATGAAGCGGCTCTGGATAGGAAGGCGGGGTTTTTCCTTGGTCATGGTACCGGCCGCGGACCTCAAGGGGGCTTCCAGCCCGCCCCCGGGTCAAGGGTTCTTTTGCATCCGGGTTGACTTTACACCCCCTGGCGCGCGCGACCGGGTACGCAGGAGCCTCGCGGCAACGCTTTGAATCCGGGTGATCGACTCTTCGTTGAGATTCCGGCCGACGATGAGCGGATGCCTCTCCCGGAGCAGGATGTCCAGATTTTCAAGGAAACTCCGTTCCGAGATTTCGAAGGTGTAATTCAGTATGGATCCCAGCCGTTTCCGGCAGGCCGCTCTTTCCTTTGCAGAAATTTCTCCGTTCAGTACCCTCGCGAAAAATCCGGGGGCATGGCAGAGCATTCCCCGAAGGGCGAAACTGTCCGGGCTTCGGATTTCCTTGAGGAGGTCCGTCACATGGCGACTGTCTTCCGCCACCCCATGTTCATTGCTAAGAAGGACTAGGGTTTCCATGGCCGCAATGACCATGTTGACATTCGTCGTATTGAGAATCAGGTTTTTCAGAACACTGGCCGCCAGGGAGTAGTTCCGGTCGAACTTGGCGATCTTTCTCAGGGTGATGATCCCGCTCAACTGTTCCTGTTCATCCTCGGAGGCCAAACGGTTGAAAGCGAGTTTGAAGACAATGCCCGAGAGATCCCAGTCAAGCTTGCCCACGATGCTTTCGATTCTTGAATCCGCGTAGGCGGTCAAGAGACCGTACTGAACAGAGGTTATATACTTGCCCCGTATGAGGGCGTGTCCCGCGAGTTCGCGGACTCCCCTGTCCAGGTCGGCGGCAAGATGGCACAAAAGGTCAAATATGCGCTGTCGGTCTGACTCTGCAAGTTCCCGCCCGCCGGACAGAAAGATTTCGATGGCCCGGGCGCTTTGCCGCCGGGCCGTCACTTCAGGGCTCTCTGCCTGCCCGACGAAGGCTGAAACAATGTCAGAGTTTTCCGATGTTTCCACGGGTGGCGTTTGTTCCCCTTCGGTTCCATCCAGAGAACTTTTTCTGGATTCGCGTTCTCATTATACCTGTTGTGGTCCAATCCTCAAACGCGTACCAGAAGGATATCAGCCATAGGACTGAATTGCAGGTCAGCACTCTCCGACGATAGAATACAACGGGTTCCCTTCGTTCTCACCTGCAATGAGAGAGAACGTTCTCTATACGGTT
>QJVM01000071.1 GCA_003235715.1 Nitrospirota bacterium | reverse complement strand
AAGGCCGTGCAGGCGCCGAAGATGACAAACGCTTCCCGGCCTCCGGAAGCGGTCAGCGACATCTTGCCGGTTTCTTCGTTGATCACGATACTCCAGGCCCGCTGCTGAACTCCCTGAAGAAAGATCGCCCCATCCTTCCGGGCCAGATGCTGCACAGGCACCGTCTTTTCCTCGCCTGAGCGAGTTCCCGAAATGGTATTGGATGCAAAGTCCACCCGGATGAACGTGGGCAGGTCCAGGGTCTCCAGAGTCGTCGGTTGACAGCCCTCCTCCGTCCCGCATTCGAGCGGAGAGATCAGCGCGCACAGAACCGGACCGGAACCGTCAATCGCAGCTGAAACCCCCGGCACCCACACCGAAAGCACTAACACCATGGCCATGGCCAGAATTCTTCCCCTCATCTCAGCCTCCTTGTATCCCTGAAGAGCTTTTAATCCGCTCCAACCCGGTCTCCGACCAGATCACCGCGGTTATTTAACGGTATAGCCGCGGCCCTCGAGACAGGCTGAATAGGCCCGCACATAACCCGCACGCTTCTGCTGGTACTCGGCCGCCTGCTGCTGCGCCCACTGCTGGTTGGCCGCCTCCTGTCTCTCCTTCTGGTCGTTTCTCTTCATCCCGCCAAACAATCCGCCGCTGGCCGCACCTATGGCCGCGCCCTTCCCGGCATCACCGGCTATAGCGCCCACGGCCACGCCCACCAGGGCCCCCCGGGCCGCGCCTTTCACGACCCCACCCTGTGGGGCCTCCTGGGTTGGGGGCGGTGTCGATGCCGTGGGCTGGGCCATGGGATCAAACCCGGTGGAGTTTTTGGCCCACATATAGCACTCGCCTTCATCCTTTTGCTGTTGCTCCGGGGTCTGCCCCTTGCCAGGGTAGACGATCAGGTCCTGCGCCAGGGCCAGCCCGGCCAAGGCCCCCCCGAGCAGTAGCCCCACCATTACCAGGCCGAGGAGCACCCGGAGAGCCATCCGTAAACGATTTGGTGTCTCAGTAATCATTGAATCCCTCCTGATTACAAATGTTGTTCACGTCTGGAAATATCGTCTTTGCCATCATTCTGGTCGCACATTCTTACCCGTTGACATTTACGTTTACCTCTATACGCCAAAAAGAATATGCCGACAATATTCTAATGCTCAAAATTTCCACCAGCCATGTCTGTAGACTCTCTTGAACTCAACAGCTGGAATCGTAATCGCGAACCATAAAACTTATAAATAATAATTTAGGAGAATACTTGCCATATCGCGTCATCCGCGCCTAAACGCAACATGCACAAAAATAATATTCCATGAACTTAATATTAACTGCGGTTGGTGTAACCGTCAATCGGACCTTAGCCCAATTCAGACTCTGCGAACGTGCCACCTCATTGCCTTCGGGCATGTAACATCTTTTTACACTTGCGGGTTCCCTTGCGCCGCTGAAGACACGGAAACTATACCCTCACGGCTGGTGGGAGGTTGGCATATGGTACAAGTCACCAGTCCCGCCGGTTCTGTTTCTCGTATTCCGCGCAGGGTGATTTCGTGGCTCTGATATTGAGGGCATCGGCCGCAAGTTCCAGGCCCTGCATGCCCACGAACAGGTAAGGGGCAAAGAACAGGCTGCCGTACGTGGTCACGGCCGACTTCCACGGGACGGCCTCCACGGTGGGACTGCTCAGCGGGCCTTTGAGTTTCACCGGATCGGCCGTCCGGATCAGGCGCGACTTTTTCCGGGGCAGAAAGACGTAGTCGATCTGCTCCTTGCCAAGGTCGATCGTACCGGTTCCGGCAATCGCAATGCTTCTGGTCTCCAGGAAAAAGCCCTTCGTGGACAGAACCCCCTGGCTCACATCGTAATGTGCGACCCCGCACTCCACGGCCGCATATCGGGTTCCCAGGGCCTGGCTCGTGCTCCATCCAACCACGTCAATAAAGACCTTGTCGATAAGGGCCTTTCGGATCTGCCCGTTTCTGAGGGTCATGTAAATCTCGCCTTCCATGTTGGAGGCCAGTTCGTGCTGGCTATTACCTGAAGACGTGAGGTTTATATCCATATCCAGGTCGGTCTGAAAATCGCTTGCCGTGGCCTCTTGTTCCATGTCCAGGGCAAGTCTGGGATTGATGTCCTTGCCGAAGGCCTTCAGGCTGACCCGGGGTTCTGCCCTTGCATCGATCTGCCCCTGAAAATCAATCTTTCCTTTTGGGTAAACCACGGTGGCCGGGCCGACATTGAGTTGTCCCGAGTCCGCCTGAATTTCGAAACGGGCCGATTCCATCTGCGAACGGTTCCTGTCGAAGGACTCGATATCGACGGAAAGGTCCAGGTCGACCTCGTTCAGCCAGCTGAAATCGATGGGCTCCCGCGAAAAGATCTGAGCTTTCTTTTCCTTCTTAAGGGCGTCACTCCCGGCCGTTTTCTCCTGGAGATCAGGGAAGAAGAAGTTCTGCGCGGCGATCTTTCCGCTTATGTGCGGCGCGGCCGTTGCAAAGGAACCCTGAACGCCGGCGGTGAGGCGGGTCTCGCCTACCGTCATCGTGGCGTCCAGAGAGACCTCTTCATCTCCCCGTCTGACAATTGTGCTGTGCCATTGGACAGGGCCGACGGGTGGCCACTCCCGGTCAAGAAGGGCCCCCACCAACCGGAGGTCACGTGCGCCCAGACTGGCCTCGACGGTCAGCGTCTCAGGGGCATGGAAGTCCTCGAACCGGCCGTGGACCTCCAGGCTGAACAACTCCGGGTCCGTGCTCTTGAGGTCGAGGGAATCGATGCCCAGCGTTCCGGAGCTGTCGGAAAGCGTCATCGTCCCAACAAGAGGTTGCAGATCCGGAAGGGGTACCGTATCCGCAAAAGCCGCAAGACTGTGGCCATCGATGTTCAGGTCCATGTCCAGCCGGAGGTCCTTCCCGGCGAAAAGGTCATGAATGTGACCCAGGGCATCCAGGGCGGGATGGTCGTTTTCACCCACAAGGACACGAATGCCCTCAAGGCCCAGCCTGCCGTTCATGCTCTCTAAATGGCTGCTTGCAGTAACAGGGCCGAGTTCCGGTATCCGGTAGCCTGCCAGGTCGGAAACGACCCTGCTGTTCGGGGAACGGGCTGAAATGATGAAATCCGGTTCCCGCAGTCGCCACTCGCCTTCAGCTTCCAGAGAGCCCAGCTGGCCATTGCCCTCTACCATGAGCCCGTCTTCCCGGCCCGCCTGGAAAATGACATCATGGATAACAAATTTCCGATCGCCGCCACTGGCGTGAGCGGTCGCATTGATCGGTCCCAATTCCGGTATTTCGTGCCCCGTCAGGTCGGAAACAGCCCTGCTGTTCGGGGAGCGAGCGGAAACATTCAGATCATAATCCTGCAGTCCCCATCCGGTGGCCTTTTCCGCGTGCCCCAGCCGGCCCTGGCCCTCTATCAGGAGCCCGTCTTCGCGGCCCGCCTGCAAGGTGAGATCATCCATGTCCAGTCTTTGGTCACTGCCGCTGATACGGGTGCCGACGCGAAAGGCTCCAATGGAGGGAATGGCCTCCTGTAAATCCAATATCCCGTTCAGTGCGGCGGTATCCTTTCCTCCTGCGGATGCGTTGAGGGAAATACCGTCTACTCCGAAATCCGGCGAAAAAGAAACGCGCTCCGCCCGGCCGGAAAGGGACGCGTTCACGGGCGCCTCCTTCTCCGTCCCGATGATAAAGTCGTCGATACGGTGTCCTCCCGAAACCGTGTGCAGCCGGAGCTCGGCATGAAGCGCGCCGAGTTCAGGGAGACTCAGGCCGGAAGCCAAAGCGAGAGCCCGGGTATCAGGACTTCTGGCCTGTATCTTCAGATCGATATCCTTCAGCGGTTCGGGCTGCCTCCACGCGCCAAACCGCACGTGGCCCTGCGCATCCACCTGAAGACCCTCCCCGCTCGCCGCAGACAGGCTGAACTGTTCCAGCCGCAGGGCCTGGGGCTCGCCTTCGATCCTGAAGTCCGCTTTCACGGGTCCTGACAGGGGGATGTTCACCCCCATCCTTTCCCCGAGCAGTGAGGCGCTCTCAGATTTCATGGCTACATCCAGGTCGAGGCCGGTCTTCTGCCTGGCGGGGGCCAGGGCGAGCGGACGGACACGACCCGTGAGGTCCGCGGCTATCCCTTCCGGATCCCTTGTCCGGACGACAATATTTTCAATGGAGAGGTCCGCCCCCGACGAGCGAATATCTGCCGTCCCTTCGATGGGGCCGAGTTCCCACACCTGCTCGTAAAGAAAGACCCGGGCCGCGCGGGTTGTCGGGGCGCTGAAGGACCCTTTAAGTTCCACGTTCTCGGGCTCCAGGCCGGTTTCGCCCTTCTTCAGCCCCGCCTGTCCTGAGAAAGACACACGCAGGTTCTCCGCGGTTTCTCCGGTCAAAGCGATCTCCCGTATGGCGGGTTTGTCATAGTTGCCGGAAATACGCGCGGACAGGTCTGAGCGGTTCAGCGCGTCCATTCTCTTGGGAAGAAAAGGCGTCAACCAGGCTGGCTGGTCCAGATGGCCAATCAGGCGAAGGTCAAGCCCGCCACCGTGGAGGAGATCATCCACGCGTCCCTTCAACTCCGCCGTGGACAGGCCCGGACCGCTCCAGGTTAGCAATACATCCTCCGCACTCAGTTGCTCCAGGGTGCCCGCCATCGTCGCCGCGCCGGTTATCCCGCCCTGCAGCAACCCCTCTTTTTTCTTCAGGGGAAGCCTGCTGAGATCTGGGACCTGCATCAGGATATGCCCCTCCACCCCGGCAGAGGGGGTCTGGGTGAAATCGATCCGTCCGTCCGCGGACAATTCCATGGTCCCGTCCTTCGCCAAAAGCATAAAAGGCAGGTGCCGGGTTCTTACCGACTCGTGAACGCCGGGAAGCGCCGCCTCGATCTTGATTTTCCGGGTCGCCAGTTGGGCTTCCAGCCTGAAGTCCAGCCGGTCGGTGTCCGGATCCAGCGCGACGTCCAGTTCGCTGAAGTGCATGGCGGGAATGCTCGCTTCCTCACCCGTCCGGACGACGGATATCTGCGACATCCGGACATCGTGGAGAACGAGGCGCCAGTCGGGCGGATCGGGAAGTGTTGTTGGGGTGTCCCTCGAACCGGTTTCCCTGATTTCCACCCGCGTGTCGCCGATCACCAGGCGGAGGATCTCAAGCTTGCGAAAAATCAGTGCAGGCAGGCTGACCTGGATCTGAAGCGAATCGACATGAACGGAATAGCGCTGACGGCCATCTTCGACGACAAGGTCATTCAGACTCAGGGAAGGTTCCAGAGTCCGCGTAATCGTGGCGTCCGGGAGATACCGGATACGGGTCCCCGAGGCCGCCTCGAGACGTTCGGTGATCAGCCCGACCAGCGTATCATCACCCAGGAAGCGATAGGTTCCAATGACGGCAAGCAGGAGCAGACCGGCGGCCACCACGCCCGCCACGATGCATCGTGTGAATAGTTTCATGCTCCAGTTCTACGGCGACTTCGTTCCTTTGCTATACGTGGACTCCTGCTTCCGTCAGTAGGGCGGGCGTGACATGGTCAAGGAGCACGAGAGAACGCCTGCGCAGCCAATATAGGATGTAAATACAGAAGATTACGGTAAAAGGGCCTACGGCTTCATGAGCTTCGCATCAGCGTGTTCCGTGACCTTCCAGCCGGACGCCTCAAACATGGGCCGGGCGCTTTCATCCACCCGCCCGGTAAGCCAGAACTCCTTTCCTGCCGTACCGCCCGTTTTCGCGATGGCCCCGTCCAGCCTTTTCAGTTTGGCTTCGACCTCGGCCGTTCGAAAAACCAAATCGAGTGGCAGAAGCACAACCATGGTTCCATCCTTTCGCCGGGCTAATGGCGTTCCGCCCGCTCGGCTGATGCGATCCAGGGGGGAAACGTTTGCATGGTATTCCGCCAGCATCCGGGCCGCCGTACTGTAAAGAAGGGCGACGGATTGTTCGGAAGCAAGCGCGGCGGCCGCGACAAACTCGTCTCGTCCGGCGACCCCTTTCAATTGCTCCAGTTCGCCAATCATCAGGGTGACCACCTGGGGGGTGTAGATATGGTTGTCCAGGAGCGCTTCGGCCAGGGACGGGGGGATTCCCATCTCTGTTAGTTTCGAAGCATTGATCTTCCTCAGTTCTCCCGGCGCGTTATCGCGAACCAGCTTGCGCATCCCCTCGGCCGTTCCGGAAAGCCTCGCGACCTTGGTGACCGTGCTGTCCACGGCGCCCATGGCGGCACGCGGGAGCAGACCGCCGGCTACCGAAGCCTGGGCCACCTTGCCCAGCATGGATATGACCGGCTCATAGGAGGAATAGGGGTCGATGTGCAGTTCATAAGCGTATCCTCTCTTGGTGGCGTCATAACCGAGGGCCACCTTGAGCGCATTGTCCTGATAGGGGTCGTCACTGACGATCGAACGCCCCAGGTTACTGAAAAACTTCCCGGTGCCCTTGACAATGTTTTTGGTCGTGTCCACGGGGTGCTTGACGAGGTTTACGGCACCCTGGACCGGGGCCTTCACACCTGCCACCACGGAATCGCCGAACACTTTCTTCCTGTCCATCTCTTCCATGACGCTCATGGCGTTCAGTTCCGTGATGCGGTCCATCAGTTCCTCTGTACCTTCCACGGTAACCGGGCCATAGTCTGTGGTCAGCTGGTAGGTGTTGATGAGCCCGTCGTTCTGAACAGTATCGTCAATCGAATAATTCTCTCCCTTGAGCAGTTTCTTATCCAGCAGATCCTTGGCATGCAGCTGGACAGGGGCCGTGACGTAATCCGCAGAATCCGCAACCGGGACGGCCGATAACCAGGCCGTCCCCGCCAGAAGGGCCAGAACCGCCACAACCGGGGACTGTTTCCTTTTCATCTCTCGCCTCCTCTAATCGCTTCTGTATTGAGCATCCTTGCACACCCACCGGTATGGGCATTATCCCTTGAGTATCCCGAATCCGCAACTTGAAAGGGGCCTCTCCGTTTCCCGGAAAGACCGCTTGAAAACTCGTCGACGAAACAACTCTTACGGTTTCGACCCGAGGACCTTCATTCCGCCCCTGGCCCCGAATCCAATCGTTCGATCCCAAGGCATTGTCAGCCATGGGATGCCATTGGCAAGAGCACGCTGCATTGGTATCGATGTCGCCTAAGGCGCCGGCCGAAACTTCATGGTCTCTCTGTCATAGGACATCTCCAGGCAAAGGTCCCCGCGGTCCGGAAAGAAGGACGTCACTCTGGCAGTAATCCCCGGGCTGGTCTGATTACTTGATGGTTTGCTTCCTTGGCGATATATTTGGAACCAATAATTCCAAATTTCGACCGAATATGGAAACGATAGATAGATTTCTAACGTCTGCGCGCCCCCCGCGGTCCTTCTGGCCGCAGGGGGGCGCAAGAGTGTTTGCGGCTATCCAGGCAACCTGCTAAATGCTGAACAACCTTTTCACATTCCCTTGATCCATCCTTCGATGACATTCGGGACGACCGGGGTGATGTTGAAGGAAACCATCCATTCCGGCCCGAAGGCATCAGGTTGTTCAACGTAATAGTTAACCTCCAGTTCGAGCTTGACCGGCATCTTTCCTGCCTTGACGGTCCTCGCTACGGACAAATGCAGGGGAAGGGTCCAGTCCTCAGTCTCCCAGTCGTAGTTCATGGTGGGGTTCGACCCGATACTCCAGCCCTGGCCGGGCAGGAAGCTTAGAAATACCTGGATCTGTGAAGTGCTGTACGTCGTATCGTCCCAGCCGGAGACATTCCACTGATGGCTCGGGAAGATGCCATAGACGAACGTCTTTGATAATCTGGCGATGAGTAACTCGGGACCAAGCCGCCATTGCTTGCCGGCCACATCGGCGTCAGTAGCCGTTGGCATGGTGCCCACCATTCCAGCCGCCCACAAAAGTCCGGTCTTTTCGGTGACACCATAGGCCAGGTCGAAACCGATATCGCCCAGGGCCGTCACCCCCTTGAAGTTGAGCTCTCCATTCTTCACCTCAGGCACCGGCTGATCGAAGAGGAAGGGGAAGGCCGGTCGAACGAAGAGTACCGCGTTGCCGCCCCTTGCAGGAGGGGCGAGCGAGAACGGAAACACTGGCTGGAACAGTAGGGTGTAATTGCTCTGGTCATCGGCGTCGGGCAAATCCCCCGTGTACCAGCGGTACTGGTTCTTAAAGGTCAACTTGGCCAATGAGTTGTTAGGGTTGGCCAGTTCCTTCGCCACCTCGTCCGCAGACTTCTCCTCGGCGAACGCCGTCGTCGACACGCCGACCAGAATGCCGATGCAGAGGACCGTCAGTACCCATGCATGAAATCTGTTCATTTCTTCCTCCTTTTCATGGTTACTTAACCATGTTCTTATAGATCTTGCCGTCTTTCATGATCATGACAAAGTTCTTGTCTGGGTCAGCCACAAGGTCGAGATTCTCAAGCGGGTTGCCGTTGACGAGGATCAGGTCGGCAAGCGCGCCTTCCTTCACCACGCCCAGTTCACCCGGATAGGGGTCGCGCGGCCCGCACAGCTTGATCAACTCCGCGTTGCCGGAGGTGGCCATCTTCAGGGTCTCGTAGGGTGTATACCACCGTTTGAGCTTGGCCAGCAGCTTGCCGTGCTTCTTGCCCATTGCCGCGTCGAACAACACGTCTGAGCCGAAGGCCGTCTTGACGTTGTATTTCTTGGCCAGCTTGATCACCTTGTCCGTGCCGTCGGTGACCTGGATCCACTTTCGCTCATTGTCCGACCCGGCCGGGAACTGGATCGCATCCTCATCGTTGAGCAGCGGCTGCATGCTGAACCAGGCTCCCTTTTCAGCCATCAGCTTCACTGTATCCTCGCTCATCAGGAAGCCGTGTTCGACGGAGAGGACCCCGGCGTTCAAAGCCATCTGAATTGCATCATCCGTATTGGCATGTATGGCCACATAGGTGTTCCAGGTCTTTGCGACATCCACAGCAGCTTTCATCTCTTCAAATGTATATTGCGTCACATCAAGAGGATCGTAGTTGGATGACACGCCACCTCCTGCCGCGATCTTGATCTGCGTGGCGCCCATGCGCAGGTTCTGCCGCACCGCTGTCATCACATCAGGAACGCCGTCCGCTACCGCAAGCTGATGGATCTTCTCCAGATAGATCGGCACATCCGGGTCATTGGGACCGCGGTTGTCCGAGTGGCCAGAGATCTGGCTGATCATCGGGCCCGACGGGTAAATGCGCGGCCCCGGGATCAGCCCCTGGTCGATCGCTTTCTTGATCCCAAAGGGATTGCCGCCGATATCACGAACAGTGGTGAAACCGCGCATCAGGTCTTCCTCAGCGGACTTGGCGCCGAGCAGCGTGAGGTAACCCATGTCAGCTACCATCAAGGTTGGGATCGACGGCGAATTGAACATTACGTGCCAATGAACGTCCGTAAGGCCCGGCATCAGCGTGCGTCCGCCGCCGTCTATCACGGTCGCGTCTTTTGGCGCAGTAATGGAATTGGCGATCTTGGCGATCTTATTGCCCTCCACCAGCACGGTCATCCCCTGGCCCAGCTTCTCGTTCTTCCCGTCGAAGATGTTCACGTTCTTGATGAGCACCGCCGGCGGCTTGGCAGCTGCTGTCTCCGGAGCCGCGGCCTGAGGCGCGTCATAGGCCATCGCCGTCACGGACAGTGCCAATACCAGCATCAACAGACCTGTAGTCGTGAAAATTCTATTCATTTCTTCGTCCTTGTTTCTTCTTACAGAGCTTTTGTGTATATCTTCCCGTCCTTCATGATCACCACGTAATCCCTCTCCTGGCCGATAATCGGATTCAGGTTGCCTAAGGCGCAAGGCGGAATTTCATGGTCCCGCTGTCATAGGGCATCTCCAGGTAAAGGTTCCCGTCGTTCACAAAGAACGACGTCACCTTGTCCAGATCCCTCATGAAAACAAAGTCCTGTGAATCCTCCGGGCAGGCCATGCGCGTTGCCATCATGGGGCCGAACTTGATCTTTCCCTCCGAGGTCTCGACAGAGCCTCCGCCGCGGTTGCAGTCGAAGCGGGCCTCCACCCGCCCACCTTCCACCAGCCGGATGGTATAACGCTCCGGCTGGCTCACGGTGATCTTCTCGACCGGGGTGACCGTCGATTCCCATTCCCAGGTCTTGTCCATGATCGCCTGCGCATCCCGCGTTCGCTCCGCGGCCACGACCGACGGACTTCCCGTGGCACAACCTGCGATCATCAGACCCAGAAGAATCGCCGGGCCCATTCCAAATCGTCTCTTCGCTGTTTTATCGCTCATGCTTCACCTCGCTGGAAGTTCCTGGCAGGCAGGTACAGGCTTTACGGCATTTCGGCATAATTCCGGCGGCACGGTCCGAGAATTCATAAGGGTTCAAAGCTGAACTTCTGACCCGCCACGGCCGCCTCGTACATGAGGCCGCCCTTGGTGTGCACGAAAATGGCCATCCCCCTGTTGTAAGTGGTTTTTAATTGTTTGCCGGTTTTGGGTCCGGCACTCGCCCCTGCCGTGGCCCCTGTTGAACCCGCCTGCGCCTGAACCCCCGCAGTTATGGCCACGGCCGAGGCCTGGGCGTCGAAGGTGAATTCTCCGGTGGTAAATTCATCGTACGCTCGCTTGTCCTTGAAGAAGATGATCTCGCTGAAGGCCTGGCCGCCCGCCTGGAACCCCACGGAGAGCTTTACCAGTTTCGATATGCCGGTCACGTTCCCGCCCCGGTAGACCTGACCCTTGCCGTAGGCCCCGCCGACGACGAAGCCTCCCTTGCCAACCGTGGGGAAGACCGCGTATCCGTAAGCCTCGTTGAAAAAGGGTTGGACCTCGGGGGACTGCTTGAACACGCTGATCGTGCCTGAATAATCCTCAGCCGCAGAAGCACTGGAAGGGAGACAAGCCATTACAAATATCAGGAATATAACCGGCAGGCAGAAAAGGGTCTTCTTCATAGCTTTCTCCTTTGTCGTGTGGATGGTTGTCCTGGTCTTCGTGGTTAACGTCACATCCTGATGCCTGCGCCATAAACCCCCACCCAAAGGACGAGGGTTTCTAAGCCGAACTAAAGTCATAACGGTTCAAAGCTGAAGGTTTGTCCCGCGATAGCTGCCTCTAACATGAAGCCGCCCTTGGCGCGTACGAAGATCGCCATCCCGTGGCTATACCCGGTCTTTGCCTGCTGGCCGCCTTGCGGTCCGGCGCTCGCACCGGCCGTGGCCCCCGTTGAACCAGCCTGGGCCTGCGCACCGGCGGTAATCGCCACGGCAGAGGCCTGGGCATCAAAGGCAAATTTCCCGCTCGTAAATTCGTCGTAAGCGCTCTGGTTCTGGAAGAAGATGATTTGGCTGAAGGCCTGCCCTCCCGCCTGAAAGCCGATGGACAGCTTCACCAGTTTCGATATCCCGGTCACCTTCCCCCCTCGGTAGACCTGACCCTTCCCATAGGCGCCGCCGACGACCAGGCCTCCCTTGCCCACGGTCGGAAACACCGCATATCCGTATGCGTTTTGGAAGAAGGGCTGGACCTCGGGGGACTGCTTGAATACGTTGATCGTACCCGAATAATCCTCGGCGGCGGACACGCTTGAAGGGATATAAGCCATTACAAGCGTCAAGATTACAAGGGGCAGGCAGAAAAGGTTTTTCTTCATAGCTTTCTCCTTTGTCGTGTGGATGGTTCTCCGGGCATTCATGGTTAACGTCACATCCTGGTGGCTTTCCTGAACACTCCCCTTGGGGACCAGCCGGACGAAGACAGTGGGGCGGGTCACCTCCCCGACACCTCGAGCGTCGTCCAGGCAGGCCTGGTCGAACGCAGGATACCGGACTTCAAGAAGCTTTCCATATCACAGGCTACAGCCTTTTCGCGGGACCGGCAAGTAGCCCGACGGGTTGCACGTACCCGGGTCGGCCCCCTAGTTGGTGGGCACCGTGATCACCGGTGCGAACCGTTCGCTTTCCCCCCTTTCCGTGAAGGAAAACAGCGTCAGGAGAAATTGAAAGGCACGTTTTGAAGGCACGTCCCGGTCGTCGATCCAGAACCAGTACCCCCGGTAGGGGACCGCGACAAAGGCGTCGTCAGGTTTTGACGGGCTATTGTGTACCCTGAATTGAGTCGGTCCGGGGTTCCCGGGGTCAGTGCCCTCCAGGACCGAACGAACAACCCTCCCTTCGGAAACATCAGACTCCGGTACGTCGATCTGGGATGCGAGGTCTGTCATGATTTGGAGCATGCCCCGGTTCATAATGGCAATCTCTCTGTTGTCCAGAGCAAATTGTCCATGCACCATGTGAAATTCGGTGCTCTCGGGGTCGAGGCCCAGAAGATCCTTGAACTGCTTCACGTTCTCTTTGTGGGTTTCATCGGCGAGGGGCCGGAAATACAGCATGACCTGCGCCTTATCATCCCCCCGCTTCACACGCAGAGCTATGCCGTTGGCGTCAACAATGCGTCGAAACAGTTCCAGCGCCCGGGTAAAATTCGGGTCGGCTTCAAGTTCAACCGATGAAAGCCTTCTCCGGTTCTTAAGACCGTTAATGGACTGGACACACACCTGCATCACCTGGTCAGCGGGATACCCGTACTGGATCAGCAGCATGACGGAAGGAATCGGAAGAGGAAGCAGGAGACTCCGGGCAAATTTCTCACCCATCATGGGGTTATAGGTGATGGTGGGTCGATCAGCGTAAAGGCCCTTGCCCCCCAGGAACTGTTCGTTCGGGTCGGCCCAGGTAAACTCGGCATCCAGCTCGGTTTGCAGGGTGTACTGGTTGATTACCGAAGCGACGTCCATGAATACCGGGGCATCCATGTAACGGGTCTTGAGCAGGTTCAACAGCGTCTGCCGTTTCCAGGAGTCGGATATGGCGGAGACGTAATCGAAACGGTCCCGGGCAACGGTGTGGGGCCCGATGGTGGCGCACCCGGCCAGCAGCAACGCCGGGAGTGCCGCCACACAAAATATCCTTCTGATCAAGGCGTTCCCAGACATACGAGGGTGGCTCTCTTCATGGTCTACGCAGGTCGGTCACGAGCGCACGGTGGCCTCGCAGCCAATCTGCCTGGCCGGAGCCACCCGCGCTGATGATCCGTCCCCGGGTCTCAGGGTTCTTGATACACTCCCTCGGTGGCTGCTGTACGCTCATAGATATCTTTCAACTTCAGGTCCCTTCCCTTCCGGTCCCAGACCCCGTCCAGCGTGACCATGGCTATTTCGGGCCCATCCTTCTTCATGGTCACCCAGAGGATGTGATCGACATTTCCAGGTCCGTTCTTGTGCCAGGAGGCCCCCACAGGACCCATCGTGATATAGTCCCGCCCGTTGCGTTGCGTGTAATCGTAATAGTGCAGGTGTCCGGTGATGACGGTATAGGGCCGGTTCGCGAGCATCTCTTCAATAGCCTGTAGCGCTTTCCCGGTCTCCGGGTTCTCCCAGTCGGGCTGGTGGAAGAAGGCAAAGGTCCACCGGACGTTGGGGTTGTCCGCGAGCACCTTCCTGAAATAGCTGATCTGTTCGTCGCTCATGACCATCGGCACCTTGTAGGCATCGAGGCTTGCCATGAACTCCCCCAGCATCTTAAGAGCGGCTTCGGGGTCTCTTTCCTGGAGCTTCTTGTATTCCGCCGTTTTTTCCGCAATGTCTTTCGGTACCGGGTTTGAGGGATCTTCGCTGTTAAAGACCAGGAACAGCGTGTCGTTATAGATAAAGTGATAGTACGTGGCCCCGCGCCGTTCGAGCCATACCTGCTTCATGGTGTCGTTTCCCATGTCGTGGTTGCCGGCCACGTAGAAGAACGGCATTTCGAGATTCTTTATGATGCCCTCGGCCTCGTCCCACATTGAGGCCGCCTTTGCCTTGTCGTCCGTGTACCCTTCGACGAGATCGCCGACATTGATCACGAATTCCGGCTGCAACAGGTTGATCTGCTCCATGGCCCTGTCGAATATCCCTCCGGGGTCCGAACCGCCCGTGCGGTCGCCGATAACGGCAAACTGAAAGTTTTCAGGGTTGTTTTGGAAGGCTTCGGAAGTCCAGGGCTTCGCCCCGGGCAGGGCCGCCTTGTCATACTGGAACGCGAGGGCGGGAGCGCTGGTCCCAGCCGGGGGGGCACCGGTGTTACTGCACCCACCCTGCAGCATCGTAACCAGCAGGAACGCCGTGAATGTCATCATGTGCACCTTCTTCGAGATTGCTTTCATCTTCATCTCCTTTAACCTGCGATTTGTCGCAATTATACGCATCCCCGCATCGAGGGGTAAATCGGCTGGTATTTCGATGACCTGCAACCCAAACCGTCGTACTCGAACACACCCTTTTCCCTGTTCCGGGGGTCCCGGAGGCTTCTCACCCCTGTCCCTTCAGCGTCCACCCCAGCATCAGGAGGCCACTCGCAAATATCCAGCTGCCGGCCACCCGGACGGCGATCCTCGTCCAGGGGCGATTGAGCGACACAACGAACGCCGAGACGAGCGCGACGAATACGAAGAGCATCGCCATGATACCGACAAGGCCGAGGACCGCCGGCCCGTTCTTCAGGGCCGCTCCGTTCAGCGCCCCGTGGATCAGTCCGAGACTGACCGCGAGTACGGGAACCGCGCCGTCCCCCGCTTGGAGGTCAGAGGCAATGAGCCCACCGAGGAGCAGGAACGATACGATAGCGACGGGATAGGCTGGCATGTCGTTCAGCAGCAGGCCTCCCAACCCACCGGCCAACCAGGCCAGCGGCAGGAGAAACAGCGCCCTCCTGCCGGATGACGCCCCTCGCAGACCCGCGTAGAGGGCCAGCGCGATCACCGGCACCAGGTCCTCGGGCGTGAGCAGGAGATGGCCGATCCCGTCGTAGACAGGGCCCATCCCGGTGGTCACGAGGTGAGCGATAGCAAGCGACGGGCTTGCTGCAAGGATTAATACGGCAAGCACGATCGCTTGCGAAATTCGAAATTCGAAATTCGAAGCTCGAAATAAATTCGAAATCCTGAATAATTGAAAAATTCGAAACCCGAAGCTCGAAGTACGAAACAGATTCAAAACTCGAAAGAGCGAGCAGATGCTAAACGAGGAAGTATTTCGATATTTGAGTTCTTTGGCATTCATAATTGCTTTGGATTTCGACATTCGTATTTCGAGTTTGCTTTTAGTTCGGATTTCGACATTCACATTTCGAGTTTGCCTAAGTTATGGCTTTCCACAGGAATAAGACACCGGCAACCGACACGAACGCACCGGACAATCGCAGAACCAGCTTTCCCGCCGGCCATTGATGAATCAGCCCTATCGCGATTCCAGTGGCATGCAGCATGCCGGTAGTCACGACAAAGCCGATGCTGTAAAGCAACCCATTCCCGCCGGGCGGCAACTCGGCGCCGTGCGCGTACCCATGAAAGATCGCGAAGAATCCGACCATGGGCGCCGCCAACCACAATTTGAGCCTCGCCTCCCGGAATACCGCGAACCCAAGTGCCATTGCTGATACGGCTATACCGACTTCGATTCCCGGCAGCGGCACGCCAAGCAGGCCCAGAAGACCACCGAAGGCCATGACCATGGGGAACGTCACCGGCAGCAACCAGACCGCAGGGGCACCCAATTGCGCACCCCACAACCCGACAGCGATCATCGCCAGAACGTGATCCCATCCCGATATCGGATGTTTCATACCGCTAAGCAGGCCGATAACTTCCCCCCCCTTAACGTGGGCGAAGGCATCCAATGGAAGAAGCACAAGGAAGGAAAGTCGAAATACGAATATCGAAATTCGAGACAATTGAGAAACACGAAATCCGAAACTCGAAATTTTTGCCAACCCTGTAAAAAGCAGCTTCAACATTCGAAGCAAATCCGGCAACCCGGCTTCACGCGCAGCCGTTTTAAGCTCCTTTTTGTCATTCAAGCTTGCTTCGCATTCCGGATTTCCATATTCGCGTTTGTCTCTAGCGTTCATTGCTTTTCCTCAGTATAGCTCCGAAGATATTCATGAGTTCTGTGGCTTCTTGTATCAGAGATGCGCGCTTGCGTTCCACACTCTTGTCACCGCCGGTGTCGAGCAGGCTTAGCCAATAACGACTTTCCTTCGCCTCTTTGCGTGATATCTTTACGCGCATGACGAAGTCTTTCTTGCTCAGGGATTCATTGGCCTCGATATAATTTGCTCCAGTCGAACCTGATGACCTCACGAGCTGTTTAGCATCTTCCTCGTTGGCAATGCCGCGCGGCAGTGTCTTCACAAACACCCTCACATCTTTTGCAAACTGGAGAGTCCTATCCTCGAGATCGTATTGTTTCTCGCCTGATCTTGGCATCTCTTTGATTTGCACCTTTTACAATTTGTTGCTTGTTTCGTATTTCGATATTCGCATTTCGTGCTTACTTTGAATCGTCCAGTAGGCCCCCAGACTTCCGACCGCATAGCCCGGAAGCGCCTCAACCCACCGCGGCCAGCGGACTTGAAGGATACGAAACGACCGCACAAGCGCGAGTGCAATGAACACGAAGACGAGCTGGCCAAGTTCCACCCCTACATTGAAGAAAAGCAGGGCCGGCGGGAGTTCCGCCCTCGGCATGCCCGTTGTGGACAGCCCGCTCGCGAACCCGAACCCATGGAGCAGGCCGAAGAGAAAGGCCACAACCCACGGGTATCGGATCGTGAGGCTCGTTTCGCCCCGCCAGGACCGGACGATCTCCGGACCCAGGAAAAGGATGCTGAGGGCTATGGCCGCGTTAAGGGGCGGAAGCGGGGCGCTCGCGTAGCCCAGCGTTGCAATGCCTAGCGTGAGGCTATGGGCAACCGTGAAGGAGGTGATGGTTTTCAGAAGCATCATCCTTCCCTTTACGATCAGGAGCAGCCCCAGGACAAAGAGCAGGTGGTCGATGCCCTGCAGGATGTGGTGAAAACCCAGGCCGATATACTCGGCCGCCGTCGTGTGCCACGAACGCTCTCCCCGCAGTTCCGCAAAAGGCTTTGTCGGGCGGACGACCGCAGTCATGGTGGTACCGTCAAGGCGGTTCAGCCGCACGAAGACATCCGTAATGGTCCCTTCAAGTCCGGGGAAACGGACCATGCTTCCGTGAACACCGGGGTCTTCGATTGCAACCACCCGGCGATAGACGTGGGCGTCGGCAATCAGCCGTTCCGTCGGCTCTACCACGGTCTGCCAGTGCTCCGGCAATTCAAGTCGCGCCGGGTGCCGCTTGCCATAGTAGATGGGGGCTTTCCAGATGACCTCATACCGGTTGCCTGCAAGCTGTTTGATGTCGACGGAGCCGGGCTGGGATTCGTGGGCAAGAGCAGCTCCAGAGAGGCTCAGAATAAAAAGCACTAGCAGAGTAACGCCTGTTCCCAATAGATGCCTCTGCCCTGTCATGCCCTTCATCGAACTAGCGCCTCGGATTTCGTCTCATCAATCGCGGATGCCGTTGTAACCGTCGGGGCAGGTTGTTCGATGACCACGGTGTACCGTTCCCCCAGCTTCTTGTACATGGCCTCCTGCATGTCCTTTTTCCGGGCAAACACCCACTCCCGTTCCACCCGGTCGCGAATTTCGGCCAACTTCGGTAACCGGGCCGGTCGTCGCTCGGTCACATACACCAGGTGCAGGCCGTACCCGGACAGGACGGGCCCCTGCCATTGGCCGGGCTCGATCTCAACGACGGTTCTGCTGAATTTCTCCCCGAATATTCTGCCGATTTCACTGACCGGCGAAAGGGGCAGATCGTCGGAAAGGCTCATCAACGGGTCGCCGAAATCAGCGAGATCGGCATCCGGTCCCGCCGCTCGAAGTCGTGCAAGAAGTTTCCGCGCGTCGGCTTCAATTCTTGCGCCGCGGCGGTCGGGGTTCAGGAACACCTGGCGGAACGCTGCCTGGGGTTCCTCAAGGAAAGACTTCTGATGCTGTTCCAGGAATGTCTGCAGATCCTGCTCCGTGGGCGTCATTGCAGCGGCTATGTCCTCGTTCAGGGTCTCGAGCTTCAGGCGCATCCTGCGGCGAATAGTGGCGTCATCCCGGTCCAGGCCCATGGCCGTTGCCTCACGGTAGCTGATCTCATCGCGCACATGGTCGTCGATCAGGCCCTTCAGTTCCTGCTCCGTCGGCGGGCGCTGCCAGGTTCGGGCGAACTGTGCGGCCATATGCTCGATCTGGCCCTGGGTGACGACGATCGTCGTCGACTGCGCAACCGATGGCCCGCCTGGCTGTGTGGCGGGACCGCCCCTCCAGGCGAAGAGGAGAAACAGCCCCGCGCCGATAAGCAGAAAATGGAGCAGCGGTTCTCTAATCAAGGTTCGCATTGTCTATCACTTGTCACACTCTCTTCATCACTTGCGCCTGTCTTTATGGCGTATGCCAGATATACCAAGTGAATAATTAATAATGATAAATGAATAATTGATTTTCATGACTTCGATGTCTTTACAGTCGAGACCAACATTGCGATTAATTCCTTACATTCCGACTGTAAGCTCATAGACTGATCTCTACTGATAAAGTCCGTGTCCCTTAAAAGAGATAACCAATAATCCGTTTCATTGGCCTCTTTCAATGCAATGCTCATCTTGCTTGTAAAATCAGCCTTGCTCTGGCCAAACTCTGCCTCTCGAATAAGAGCGCCAACCGATGTTCCGCTGCGAAGCACTTGCTTGCACAAGACAAACTCCCGCTTATCCTGCTGTAGAAATTGAGATAATTTCACGATGCGAATGGCAAATTGATAGCTCTTATCTTTCAGTGGATTGTCCTTCATTTTTAGTTTTTCACTTTTCACTTACTAGGGCGTATACCAGATCGGCGAGGTGTAGGCCCGTTCCTGGGTGGTCATCGGGACTTCGGGTGGCAGTTGTAAGCCGAAGTACTTCGCGTCATAAGCGGTCCAGCGGGGCGTCGGGATCTCGATGACCCGGCCGTAGTAGAACGCCTTCTGCTCGGGAGCAAAGTCAGGATCTTTCCACACCTTGATGAGTTCGGTGGCGCCTATGGTGTTCGTCCAGGTTGCCTCCTTCACGTCCACAGTGTTGCCCACCGGCGGCAGCTTGCCGTCCTTGCCCGGTTTGCGATCACCGGACCAGACCACATCGTAGACTTTCTCGTGCAACTCGCCCTTGACGTCCATCCAGCCCTTGACGATCTGGTAGCGGTCGAGGTTCGCCCCGATGGGATCTTTCAGCGCCGCGACCAGAAAGGTCGGGGCCTTGCCCTTTGGCGCATTGCTCAGATCGCCGCCCATGGGCACGCCCTTCGCATAACCGACGTTGGCCGGCATGCGGTTGTTTGCGTCCTGTTCTTCAAAGTCCCAACCGCCGAAGAAGCGCACGAACATCCGCGGCCCGGTGGTAGCGTAGGTCTCGCGACGTTCCATGGCATCGAAGATCGCCTCGCGCGTATTCTCCGTGGCCCAGACGGCGGCATAGCCGGATGCGGTCTGTTCCCAGCCCATGATCTTAAGGTTCAGCTTGGGGTTCTCCATGAACGTGTGCGTCGCGCGGCCTTCGTTCGGCTCGGCGGTAGATATCTTGCCGAAGAAGTTGTCCTCCTCGATGGCGGCGAGCGCAGTATGCGCATCAGTCGATCCGACCATACCAAACTTGTAAGGGTTAATCCCAAGTTCTGCTTCCATTTTCAGACCATTCTTCAGCGCTGAACGGGCATACTCGAACTCCAGCATCTCGGGCTTCTTGGCCTCGCTGATATCCAGGTTGCCCGTGTCCCAGGTCTCGTAGTTGGCGAACTCATCGTTCGGTGAGAGGAAGGGATGGGCCTCCCCGTCGCCCTTGATCTGGGTGGCTTCGATGAGCGGCTCCCAGCGCGCGCGGCTCTCGGCGTATTCGCGATCGATCCTTTTGCCCGTGAACGACTCAATGATCGGGAACATCCGGCCGTTGCTCAGGTTACCGTTATGGGCGATGGCGAGAATCTGGCCATGGGTTTTTTCCTCGTAGGCAGCCATCCACTTCCACAGATCGCGGGGGTCCGGGCTGCCCCATGGCTTGGCGGTGGTGAGCGGATCAACCTGGCTCGCCTTGTCGCCGTTGTCACGGTAGATGACATTGCGATGCAGATTGCCGGTACCGTCACCACCGAAGTTCGAGGTCCACTCCCAACCAATGAAGGCAGTGAACCGGCCCGGGTCATTGGCCTCTTCCGCCGCCTTGATCACCTCGTTCCAAGCCGAGCGATAGCCGGGACGGCTGGAGTCGAAACCCTCGACCACGAAGGGCTTTGGAAGGTTTCCGCTGGATTGGCCCTGAACGATTTCATACGCGACCTCCATGCCTTTGCCCGCTTGCATCATGTCGTACCACTTGCGAATCTGCGGGTCGGCAAGGAGCTCGGGGTCGCCTGAGGCCAGGCGCGGGAAGAGGCCAAAGCCGTCGGAGTGATCGGCCACTACCATGAAATCGAGTGGGCGTGATAGCTTTACGCGCTGTCCGCTGGAAGCCGTGACCTCTTCGCCTCTGCCGAAACGAAGGGCTTCCACCGGCCCAAGGCGGGCACCAGCCGCTCCAGCGTCCAGAGAATAGGACGTGTGCGTATGCGTGTCGCCAAAGAGCGGGCGCGTCGGGTAGTTCCGCCCGGCATAAGGCGAGTAAGGCGCCTTGGAGGGCAGGATTTTCGCCAGCGCCTGCATGTCGATATTGCCAATGTCGGAGTCTGCGGTTGGAGCCGCGGCAAAGACCGGCAGGGTAACGAGGATTGCAGCTGAGATGATAGCCGCTTTCATAAAATGTAACTGTTTCATATCTACTCCTTATATATTCTTCTCTTTCTCTTGCCGGTTCATTCCTTACGGCGAGTACCAGATCGGTGAGGTGTAGGCCCTCTCCTGGATGGCCGTGGGTACGCCTTTGGGCAGGTCCACTTTGAAGAATTTGGCGTCATACGTTGTCCAGCGCGGGGTCGGGATCTCGATCACGCGCACGTAGTAGAACGCGCGTTCCTGAGGGTTGAACTCCGGGTCCTTCCAGTAGGCAAACAGCATCGGCTCGCCAATGGTGTTTGTATAGGAGGCATCCGGCACGTTCACCGTATTGCCCACCGGCGGCAGCTTGCCATTCTTGTCCGGCTTGCGATCGCCGGACCAGGCGACATCATAGACCTTTTCCTGCTGCTTGCCCTTGGCGTCCAGCCAGCCCTTAACGACCTGAATGCGGTCAAGATTGGCGCCGTCGACATCGCGAAGCGCCCGGATCACCAGCACCGGGCTCTTGCCAGCCGGAGCGGTCCACAGGTCGCCGCCCATCGGCACCCCATGCACATAGCCGCGCTTGGCAAAGTCGGGGCGATTCACATCGTCCGCGACGAAGTCGTACCCGGCGAACACCCGCACCAACAGTCGCGTGCCAGTGGTTGCGTAAACCTCCTTGCGTGCCATGGCATCCCACAACGCCTCGCGGGTGTTCTCCCTGGCCCACACAGCGGCCAGGCCCGAAGCACTCGTTTGCCGGGCATAGATCCGCAGATCGGGGTCGTCCTGCATAACGCCGACGATGATCTCGTCGAAGCGGGCGGGGTTCGCGGATGGCTCAACGGGGGTGACCTTGCCGAAGAAATTATCCTCCGTGGTGGTGGCCAGCGCAGTGTGAGTGTCCGTGCTGCCGATCATGCCGAACTTGAACGGGTTGACGCCGAGCTTCTGCTCATACTCAAGGCCGCGCTTCAGCGCCTCGCGGGCATACTCGCGAGGGAGCATGGCTGCGTTGTGCACCGTAAGCCCGAAGCCACCCTTGTCCCAGGTCTCGAAGTCGGCGAACTCGTCGGTCGGCGAGAGCGAGGGATGGGCTTCGCCGTCACCCTTCATCTGCGTCACTTCGTACAGCGGCTCCCAGCGCATCCGGCGCTGGGCGTAATCGCTGGTGAGCGCTTTCTTGCTGGAGAGCGTGATGTCATCAAACATGAGTCCGCAGGAGAGATTACCGTTGTGCGGGATCGCCAGCATCTGGCCGCCGGTGTTCTTTTCGTAGTCGGCCATCCACTGCCACAGCTTTTCCGGGTCGCTGGTGTCGTAGTTGGACAGCGGCAGGATGCGGTCGGCCTTGTCCTTGCCGTCGCGGAAGACCACGTTGCGGTGCAGATTGTTTCCGCCCGGGCTTGCTGTCCACTCGTAGCCGATAAAGGCTGTGAACCGGCCCGGTTGGTTGTGGGCTTCCGCCGACGCCGTTATCCGTTCCCACATCGAGCGCGTCAGCTCGTCCCGTCCCGCGAGCGGGTCCTTCCCCGTGGCCATGCCTTCGCCCCAGGCCCGGTAGGCATCAAGATAATTGCCGGCTTTGACCAGGTCGTGGACCTTACGGCCAAATTCGGTCTTCAAGAGACCCGCATTGGACTCGGCGATCAGCGGCGCCAGGCCGAGGTTCTCCGCATGGTCGGCGACGACGAGAAAATCGAGCGGCCTTTGCAAACGCGCACGCACGCCCAGGCTGGCCGTGACCTCCTCGCCCATGGCGAACCGATACGCCTCGTCCGGGCCGAGCCGGGTGCCAAGCATGCCGCCGTCTGTCGAATAGGACGTGTGCACATGGGTGTCACCGAAATAGACACGGTCCGGATAATTGTGTTCCAGGTAGGGTGAGTATTCCGGCGCCGGCGGCTTGATGCTGGCCGGGTCGAAGTCAATGTCCTGGGCAAAGGCCTGAAGCGTTAAGAGCGTTGCCGCTGCGAAAAGCATTCCCTGCAAAATAAATCGCACGTTCTTCATTGTTGTCCCTCCTTGTGTGATCGTTCGGGTCCTCGGTTACGTTGTGGTGCCATTTCTTCAGGAATTGACATTTCAGCTCATTGGAAGGCCAGTCCCGCGGCTTCCATCTTGCAGTCGCGGATGGGTTCAAGGCCCTTGCCGCGCACGGCAGCATATTCGGCCCTGGCGGCATCCAGTTCTCTTCCGGAACGCCCTTCGGCTTCTGGGCGGCGACACAGAGGGCGATGCCGCCATCCTTGTCCAGCTTCATGCCGGCGTTCTCACTCACGCTGTACTTCTTGTGGTCGTTGGGGATGAAGAAGCCGTTCTCATAAAATGGAAGTCTTTTATATCTCCTCCTTAATATATTTCTCTCTATCTCCTGCCGGATAATTCCTTACGGCGTATACCAGATCGGCGATGTGTAGGCCCGGTCCTGGATGGCCGTGGGCACGTCCTTGGGAAGCTCCACCTTGAAGAACTTGGCGTCGTACGTGGTCCAGCGCGGGGTCGGGATCTCTATCACGCGCACGTAGTAGAACGCGCGTTCCTGAGGGTTGAACTCCGGGTCCTTCCAGTAGGCAAACAGCATCGGCTCGCCGATGCTGTTGGTGTAGGAGGCATCCGCCACGTTCACCGTGTTGCCCACCGGCGGCAGCTTGCCATTCTTGTCCGGCGTGCGATCGCCAGACCAGGCGACATCGTAGACCTTTTCCTGCTGCTTGCCCTTGGCGTCCAGCCAGCCCTTGACGACCTGAATGCGGTCGAGGTTGGCGCCGTCGACATCGCGAAGCGCCCGGATCACCAGCACCGGGCTCTTGCCAGCCGGAGCGGTCCACAGGTCGCCGCCCATCGGCACCCCATGCTCATAGCCGCGCTTGGCAAAGTCGGGGCGATTCACATCGTCCGCGACAAAGTCATACCCGGCGAAAACCCGCACCATTAGTCGCGTGCCGGTGGTGGCATAGACCTCCTTGCGTGCCATGGCATCCCACAACGCCTCGCGGGTGTTCTCCCTGGCCCACACAGCGGCCAGGCCCGAAGCGGAGGTCTGGTAGCTTCGCATCGTGATATCCGGCCCTCCGGGCGTCTCAAAGTAGCCCGTGATCTTGTCTTCGAAACGCCCCGGGATTACCTTGGGGGAGGGTTCCGCCGGCGTCGCCTTGCTGAAGAAGTTGTCCTCCGTGGTGGTGGCCAGCGAGGTGTGGGTATCGGTACTGCCGATCATGCCGAACTTGAACGGGTTGACGCCGAGCTTCTGCTCATACTCAAGGCCGCGCTTGAGCGCTTCACGCGCATATTCACGCGGCAGCATGTCCTTGGTCTTGGGTTCGGGCCCGAAGCTGCCCTTGTCCCAGGTCTCGAAGTCGGCGAACTCGTCGGTCGGCGAGAGCGAGGGATGGGTCTCGCCGTCGCCCTTGATTTGCGTGACCTCGTAGAGCGGCTCCCAGCGCACGCGGAGCTCGGCGTAGTTGCGGTCAATCGGCTTCTTCGAGGTCAGGGTGATATTGTCGAACATCAAGCCGTTGGACAGATTGCCGTTGTGCGGGATCGCCAGCATCTGGCCGCCGGTTTTCTGCTCATAGTCGGCCATCCACTCCCACAGCTTCTCCGGGTCGGTGGTGTCGAAATTGGACAAGGGCAGGATGCGGTCGGCCTTGTCCTTGCCGTCGCGGAAGATCACGTTGCGGTGCAAATTATTGCCGCCCGGGCTTGATGTCCACTCGTAGCCGATAAACGCTGTGAACCGGCCCGGCTGGTTGTGGGCTTCCGCCGACGCCGTTATCCGCTCCCACATCGAGCGCGTCAGGGCGTCCTGACCCTTAAGCGGGTCCTTGCCCGAGGACATGCCTGCGCCCCAGACGGCGTAGGCTTCAGCACCCTTGCCGGCCTTGACCAGGTCATGGACCTTGCGGCCGAATTCCGTCTTCAGGAGACCCGAATTGGACTCGGCGATCATCGGCGCCAGGCCGAGGTTCTCCGCATGGTCGGCGACGACCAGGAAGTCAAGCGGCCGCTGCAGGCGCGCGCGCACGCCCAGGCTCGAGGTAACCTCCTCGCCCATGGCGAACCGGTAGGCCTCATCCGGACCGAGCCGATTGCCGACCATGCCGGCGTCGGTCGAATAGGACGTGTGCACATGGGTGTCACCGAAATAGACACGGTCCGGATAATTCTGTTCCAGGTAAGGCGAGTATTCCGGCGCCGGCGGCTTGATGCTGGCCGGGTCGAAGTCAATGTCCTGGGCGAAGGCCTGAAGCGTTAAGAGCGTTGCCGCTGCGAAAAGCATTCCCTGCAAAATAAATCGTACGTTCTTCATGGTTCTCCCTCCTTGTGTGATCGTTCGGGTCCTCGGTTACGTTAATGACATCCCAGCTCATTGGAAGGCCAGTCCCGCGGCTTCCATCTTGCAGTCGCGGCTAGGTTCAAGACCCTTGCCGCGCACGGCAGCATATTCGGCCCTGGCGGCATCCAGTTCCTCCCGGAACGTGGGATCGGCATGGAGCCGGGCCACGGTGGCGGCCCCCATGAAGCGCCCTGCGACCACATCGCTGTGCCAATGGACATTGCAGATGGCGCGGCTTTCGCCAAAGGCGCGGCCCCGGGCGACAATGGCGTCCGCCCGGTCAGGGGCGATCTCGGTGAGAACCAGCGCCCAGGCCCAGCCGAGAGCGGTGTGCCCGGACGGGTAGGAGCCATCCTTCATAAGGTGTTCTTCCTCCTCCGGTGTGCAGGTGGGCTCCCTGTTCACCACAAAGGGGCGGATCCGCTGGTACTTGTTCTTGGCCGCGTAGGTGGAAAGCCCGGCATCCGCAAGGGTCCGGCGCAAGAGCATATACAGGCGCGGCGTCTCCTGTTCGCTTACCGGAATGCCCAGGGCGCAGGAGAACGTTCCGGCTGCCCCGGGAAACATCAGGCCCGCATCCTCGGTCGCCAGGGCCCAGCGCGGGGTACCCCGCAGGGCGAGACCTGCGCGGCTCACCTCGTCATCCAGCGCCTGCGCTGCCGAGCCTTCCGCCGGAGGAGGCGGCAGGAGCGCCAGACTGTTGGGCAGTGCTTCCGGGGGTAAATACCCCGCCAGAAACCCCGGTCGCACCTCCGGAACGGCGGCAGGCGATCCCTGCGGCTGGAAACCGGCGCATCCTGCGATCATTGCGAGGCCCGCCACGATCAGCAGGACCTTGAATCTCTTCTCGATATTCACGGGGATCACCATTCTCAGAGT
>QJVM01000216.1 GCA_003235715.1 Nitrospirota bacterium | reverse complement strand
CAGGCGCGTCGTGGACGTCCTTCTTACGGAAAGCGGCTTGACCGTTCTGAAGGCCGAGAGCGGCCGGGAGGGGCTGGCTCTGGCCCAGGAGTCCAGGCCGGGCCTGATCATCGTGAACGCGATGATGCCCAAGATGAACGGCTATATGTTCTGCAAAGCCGTCCGCGACTCCGCTGACCTCAGGCGCATCCCCATCATCCTGCTCACCGTTTCCGGGAGCGACACCTCACCCGACCAGAAACTCCCGCCCGGGGTCTTTCCCATGCTCAAGCCGTTTGATCCCGACGAGTTGATCCGTTTATCGCATCATGTTCTGCAGGAAATGGAACGAGCCACCCGGCCGAAAACCAGCCCCGGAGGGGCCCCTCCCGAAGAGCCCTCCACGCCCGAGCCCGACCTCATCGAAAGCGCCGTGAAACAATATTTCCAGACACGGTTTCCACAGCTCATAAAGGAAGTCCTGACCTCCTCCCTCCTGAATTTCGGGCTCATCCGCGGAGATACCCTAATCTGGAGCGGAAACCTGACAGAGATATGCCTGCCCGATGTGCTGAATTTTGCTCATCAGGCACGTCTTTCAGGAAGGCTTTCCATCATATCCCCGGTGGTCTTCGGGGACATCTTTATCGAGCAGGGGATGTTCGTATTCGCCTCGGTCAGCAAGAAGGGCGAACATCGTTACATGGTCGATCTCATCAAGGAGGACCGGCCCGTGGATACGGAAGTCCTGTCCTGCGCCGTGGAAGAGGCCCGTGAGCAGAGCAGGCCCGTGGGCTCGGTTCTCGTGGAAAGAGGGATCGTATCGCCGGCTGACCTGATGAAATACATCAAGAGGCAGGCCCAGGAAGCTCTGAACGTGATCCTGGAGCAGAAGGCGGGTGCCTTCTATCTTGAAAAGACCCCCCTCCCCGAGGATTTTCAGGACCCCGGGCTTCGCATTCCGCTCCTGGAAGCGGTCTTTGAGGCCCTTCGCACCCAGGACGAGAAGAAACTGGCCGCATCGGAACTGAGTGATCCGTCCATCGTCTTTTCAAGGCTCATCCCCGATGAAGAAACGATGGACGGCATTTCCCTGGACCAGGATGAGACGCGCATCTACTCCCTGGCTGACGGGAAAATCACCCTGGAGGAAATCATCAGGCTCAGCCGGCTGGAACCCATGGAAGTACGCCGGATCTGTTATTCGCTGCTCAAGATAGGCCTGCTCAGGAAGAGGCTGCCCCCCGCACGTCCGGATTCCGGCTAGGAAAAGCAACGGCGCTCCAACGGTTTCAACCCTATGGAGCGCCGCTTTCAGACCCCCGTACCGCCATGATTTACAGGTGGTAAAGTTCGTCGTCGCGCGTCGGCGCAGGACGGGCCCCCTGGGCCCGCCCACCTTTCTTTCCGCCCTTCATCAGTTGGGCATCATCGGAAAGCACATCCCCCATCTCGGCCTCGATCTGGTCGGGATCTTCCCCGGCCTCGAGCCGGTTGAGGGCTTCTTCCATCCCATCCCCAAGAGAGATGCCCGTCATGTCCGTCAGTTTTCTCATCAGATTCGCGGCCTGCTTGGGATCGTTCTCGTCCATCCGTTCGGCCTCACTGGCCAGGGTCGCCATGGCCCGTTCAAGCCTGGCCTCGTCAATATCCGGCATGTCGGCCTCCAAGTCCTCTGACCCGGTTCGTCCCTTCTTCAGAGCCGCAAACTTCGAAACCTGCCGGTCGAGCTTCTTCTTGCCGCATTTGGGACAGGCGGGCCGCTTCTCGGTATTGATGGTGCTTGAAAAGAAATTGAAGATACGGTTGCACCGATCACAGTAAAACTCATAGATAGGCATGGATCCTGCTGTTTCTCCTTGGATGAATATTAACGACGGGATGCTCTCCTTCCCTTGAGCCCGGTCCGGTCAGGCCATGCCTGCCGACCCGAGAACCTCCCTGTTCTTCCGCATATAAAGTTCCTTCAGGGCATCGCGGGCCGGTCCCAGATACTTTCGCGGGTCGAACTCCGCCGGCTTGTCCTTCATGGTCTTCCGAATGGCCGCCGTCATGGCCAGGCGACCGTCTGAATCAATATTCACCTTGCACACGGCCGAGGCCGCGGCCTTTCTGAGGTCGGCTTCCGGGATGCCCACCGCATCTTTCAACTGGCCCCCGTTTTCGTTGATGATCTTCACGAGCTCGGGGGGTACGGACGAAGATCCGTGGAGCACGATAGGGAACCCGGGAATCCGCTTCTCGATCTCCTTGAGAATGTCCAGCCGGATATTCTGCTCCTGGCCGGGTTTGAACTTGTAAGCGCCGTGGGACGTGCCAATGGCAATGGCCAGAGAATCGACGCCGGTTCCCTTCACAAAGGCCTCCACTTCCTCGGGCTTTGTATAGGTATGTTTCTCGGCCTTCACCTCGTCTTCGATGCCGGCCAGAATGCCGAGTTCACCCTCCACCGTGACCTCGAAGGGATGGGCATACTCCACGACCTTCTTCGTAAGGGCCATGTTTTCCTCAAAGGAATGATGAGATCCGTCGATCATCACCGAACTGAATCCCGATTCTATGCAGGACTTGCAGAGCTCAAACGTGTCACCATGGTCCAGGTGGAGAGCAATGGGGATCTCCTTCACGCCCTTCTCCTGGGCCATCCGCCTCATCATTTCCACAGACCCCTGTCCCATGTACTGGAGAAGGGTCTGGTCCGCATATTTCCGGGCACCGGACGAGACCTGCAGGATAACCGGCGACTGGCTTTCAAGGCAGGCCGTAATGATGGCCTGAAGCTGTTCCATATTGTTGAAGTTGTACGCAGGCACGGCGTATCCGCCGGCCATGGCCTTCTTGAACATCTCCCTGGTATTCACGAAGCCGAGCTGCTTGTAACTTACCGCCATATCCGTCTCCTCCTCGAATGATGAATTTGGTGCTGACCCTGCTGAGGAAATGGGAAGAGCCTCTCCTGAATCTGTCCCCGGCCCTGATCCCGCCGGCGGACAGCAGCCGCCCCTCCCGGTGTTATGTTGCAGATTATATCACCCCCAAAAGTCCCTACAAAACCGACCGGGACCTGTTACCCGTCGCTTCGGGGATGGTTACACCCGGAAAATGCGCGGAACCCTTATGTTTAACACCGGCCTGATATTTCCGTATTTCAACTCCCGCACAAGGTCCGCATCCGAAAACACGGTGGATTCGAACTCCGTGTACGCGTCTCCGAGGTTTCCCGGTTCGTGAGCATCAGAGCCCCCTATGCACGGGACCTTCGCATCGCCCATCTTTTCCTGGTAAATGCGGTTGACCAGGTGTTTGCTCCCGTTTATGGATTCCACTCCGTCCACGTGGACGAGGAAAGACATCAGGGCATCCCGGGTCACGTGGAAGGAATCGAAGAAGGGATGGGCCAGAAAAACCGCCACGCGGCTGCGATCCACCCTCGCCAGAACCTCTATGGCCGAGGGAAGCCCCGAGATGACCGTCGGCTCCCAACTATCGTCCCCGATACCATAGACGAGGAGATGACCCCGGTCCGTACTGATCTCCACCCCGCGGAACACGGGAAACCCCACCTTCCTTCCGTATTCGACGCATTCCTCGGCCGCCTCCACCGAATTGTGGTTGGTGGCTGCAAACCCGTCGAGCTTCCTTTTGTGGGCCCGGTCGACAAGGCGGGACGGAGACATGCCCACGGAGTCGAACGAGTTCGTATGGACATGAAGATCGATTTTCATGAATGGTCCCGTTATTGGGTCAGATCGTCTCTCCCCCGAGTTTCTTGAGTTCCAGGACCGCCGCCTCCACAGACAGGCGTAACGCCCGGACCGCCTCCTCGGGCGCCCCAACCCTTTCGAGAATTCGGGGGGACCACATCCTGACCTTCTCCCGGACGATGCCCTCATCTACCGCAAGCGCCGCAGCCGTGGCCTGAAGTTCATCGGCCAGCCTCCGCGCAAACCGGGGTTGGTGTTCCTCACGGATATGGACCACCATCTCGACCCGGGACGCCTCGTAGGAGGCCACAGTCCCGGCTGCCGTCAGCCGCCGATTCACGGCTTCCATCGAGGCCCTCTCCTGCGGGTCCGAGGCCTCGCCGTCACCCACGAGAATTTCCACGACCCGAAGCGAAAGGTCCTTGAGCCCGACCTGTTCCGCCCTCAACGCAGCCGCAACCGTAAGCAGTTCATTCCCCGGGGTCGATTCCTCTGACCCTTGCACCGGGACCGGAAGCACGAAGAGCGCCAGTAAGAGCACCATGTGTTTCATACTTTCTATCCTACACGCGGCCCGGGCCGGAAGTGTGGGCTGGGAAGGGGGACCCTCCCCCACCCGTTGGAAAAGAGGCGGCCGGAGGTCTCTTCAAGGAGACGTCCGGCCTTGGAGTCATTAAGGGGGGGAGAAATCAGCTGCTAGAAGTTGTAGCCCACTTCTCCATGAACCTTTTCGTCGAGGCCCACGGTCTCCTCCTCATCCGTAACGCGGAATCCGAAGATGAGATCAATGAGCTTCACAAGGATGATCGTACCGACAAAGGCGTAGGCTGCAGCCACAACCACCGAAAGGAGCTGGATGAGAAACTGCTTCGGGTTGCCGGCCAGAAGGCCCGTGCCTCCCACGGTGGCAAAGATACCCGTGGCCAGGGCGCCCCACGTGCCGCCGACGCCGTGGACGCCGAAGGCATCCAGGGAATCGTCGTAACCGAGCTTCCCCTTCATAAGCACCGCTCCGTAACAGAGAATCCCGGCTATCCCCCCTATCAGGATGGACGCTCCCGGGGTCACGAAACCGGCCGCGGGCGTGATGGCGACCAGCCCGGCCACAATACCGGAAGCCGCGCCCAGCGCCGAGCCCTTCTTGTGGATGAACCATTCGGCCAGCAGCCACGAACAGCACGCCGCAGCCGCCGCCGTCTGCGTATTGGTGAAGGCCAGGGCAGCAGACCCGTTGGAGGCCAGGGCTGAACCGGCATTGAATCCAAACCACCCGAACCAGAGCAGACCGGCCCCAAGAAGGGTGAGCGTCAGGTTATGGGGAAACATAGCCGTGGTCGGCCACCCCTTCCTCCGGCCGATGATCGCTATGGCCGCCAGGGCGGACACCCCGGAGGAGATATGCACCACCGTCCCGCCTGCGAAATCCAGGGCCCCCATCTCCAGAAGCCACCCGTTGCTCCCCCAGACCCAGTGCGCCAGAGGGTCATAAATCAAGGTGGACCACAAGAGAATAAAGATGACGTACGGCATGAACTTCACGCGTTCGGCAATGGCACCCGAGATGAGAGCCGGAGTGATGATCGCGAACATCCCCTGGAACATGATGAAAGCAAATTCCGGGACAGTCCCGGAAAGGGAATCCGGACCCACGCCCGAAAGAAGAAACTTTCCAAGGCCGCCCCAGAAGGCGCTCTCCCCGGGACCGAAGGCAATGGTATAGCCAACCACCACCCACTGCACGCCAATCACCCCCATGGCCACGAAGGAATGCATCATGGAGGATAGAACGTTCTTCTTCCGGACCATGCCCCCGTAAAAAAGCGCCAGCCCCGGGAGCATGAGAAGCACAAGGGCCGAGGAGACCAGAAGCCAGGCCGTGTCCCCGGTATTGAGCCCGTCCTCAGCCGCCGCAAAACCTGGTAATGCCGCAAGGGCCACTAAAGCCCCTGATGTTGCTGCCCCGATTCGTTTGAGTGTCTTCATCTCTTTCCCTCTTCCAAAAGCTTCTTATTTATCGAACCGGGCTCCAGGCCCGGCCCCTGCACCTGTCATCCAGGCTCCCGTACCAAACGCAACCTCCGTGCCAATACCGCAAACAGTGGTGGGCCCATGAATAACCCGCGTTCTCAGACAGTTGCAGACCACTGGACCTGCCGCAGCCCGGAACAGGCGGACGGGACATTCCTACAATTTTGTCGCTACTTCAACAAGACTGTGCATCGCGTCCCCTTCCCACGGCCCGGCTTTCGATCAGGGGGCCTCGGCCGTTACAATAGGACGTCGCACCTCCTGAATATTTCATGTACGGATTTGTCTTGTATCGCCCCACGGAAAAGGCTTCCCGTTTCATCGAAAGTCTTCTATGCGGTTTGTTTGCCGCGGTTGCTGTCCTTATACTCTCGTCCTGCGTACAAAAACCCGAGGAACCGCCCCCACCCAAAGAGGTTCCCAGGCCCCTGCTGCGGGTTGCCGGCGTGAGGGTCCAGGAAAACGGTAGTCCCGAGGGCCTCACCGTGGCTGCAGAGCGACACCTGCAAACCCTGGACCGACGGCTCGCCTCCCCGGCCCTGCCGGAAGACGAAAAAGCGCGGCTGGAGGAAAGTCGCAGGATGACCACAGGGATTCTCGAGGCACTCCAGCGGGGGGACCTGAATCAATGGCTGCAGGAATCCTTCGATTTCTACCGGGCTGGAGACCCGGGCTCGGTTCTCGTGACCGGCTACTACACCCCGGTGATAGAGGCGAAAAAGAACCCGGACGAGAAATTCCGGTATCCGATATACGGCCTGCCCCCGGACCTGGTGACAGTCGATCTTTCGGATTTTGAGATGTCGGGAATCATCCGGGGGAGAGTGAATGGTCGACAGCTGATTCCGTATTACTCGCGCGACGAGATTACCCGCGGGGTGGCCCCCATGCCGCCTCCTCTCATGTACGTGGAGGACCCGGTGGACCTGTTCTTCCTCCATATTCAGGGTTCGGGAGTGGCCCTCCTCGATGACGGCGAAAGAGTCCGCCTGAACTATGCGTCCGGCAACGGACGGCGGTACGGCAGCCTTGGAAAGGCCCTTATCGAGGATGGCAAGATTCCCGCGTCCGAGATGTCCATGGAATCCATCCGCAGGTACTTCAACGAAAATCCCAACCAAATGAACGATTACTTTTCGATAAACGAAAGCTACGTGTTTTTTCGTACCTCCGGCGACGGTCCGTACGGCAGCACGGGAGCCCTCGTCACGGCCGGACGGACCATCGCGGCGGATGCCACCCTGTATCCTGAACTCGGGGTGGCCTACCTGGAAACCGAGATCCCGGTGGGCCGCAATCCGGATGGTTCTGTAAAAACCGGTCTCTACCAGGCCATCGTGTTTCACCAGGACGCAGGGGGGGCCATCACCGGACCTCATATCGACCTCTACTATGGAGAGGGCGGCCACGCGGGCTATCTGGCCGGTCATACCAAGACGTCCGGGACGCTCTACTACCTGAAACCCAAGGTCTGATCGTGAGACCGTTAAGGAAGGGGCCAGGCCGGGTTGAAGCAGACCCCCGCGGTATTGACCGCGTGCTTGGATCGTCGCCCTCCAGCCCGGGGCTTCTCCGGCAACTGGCGGAAGAAACCCGGGCCCTGTTCGAGTCCCTGGACCGCGATATCGAGGCGCTTACACAGGCCGTGTGTCCCTCTTGCCAGGACGTCTGCTGCATCAGCCGTCACGGTCGGGCCGCGGCCGACGACCTGGTCTACATGAACGCCCTGGCCATCCAGGCTCCGCTGGGGGAGTCGAAGCGGCCGGACCACGCGGCCTGCCACCATCTCGGACCGTCGGGTTGTCGTCTGCCCAGGTACCAGCGGCCCTACCGGTGTACGTGGTATTTCTGCAGTCCGCTTCTTGAGGCCATGGGCGAGATGAAGCCCAGGCAGGCCCGGGCCCTCGAGGCCAGGCTGGCCCGCCTTTCCTCTCTCCGAACCCGAATGATGGAGGTCTACGGAGCCCTGGATACCGGCTCGTGACCGGATACGGGTGACCTGGGTTCCTGATCCGGCACCGCACAGCTCCGGACCCCGTGGTTGCGGAGCCGCTATTGAAAGCCTTCAACGTTATCTTATAGACTAATCGCCGTCTTTCCGGGCGGTTCGCGCGTCCGGCAGAGGCCGGACTACGGGAGACAGGTCCTGCCTTGAGACTTGTCTGTTTTCTCCTTGAGCCACGTTATCAAACCACGCAGTACCTGAAAGGAGGGAGTTTCATGAATATTCTTATCTTCGGACCAAACGGAAGCGGCAAAGGCACGCAGGGCGCCATCGTACAGAAGAAATACCCGGTGACCCATATCGAATCCGGCGGCATCTTCCGGGAGAACATCAAGGGGGGTACGGAACTCGGCAAGAAAGCCAAGGAGTACATCGACCGGGGAGATCTCGTGCCTGACGATATCACCATCCCCATGATTCTCGACCGTCTCAAGAAGGACGACTGCAAGAACGGTTGGCTCCTCGACGGTTTTCCGCGCAACCCGGCCCAGGCCGAGACGCTCGACAAGGCCCTCAAGTCCGCTGGCATCAAACTCGACTATGTCATCGAAATCACGCTGGACCGCCAGATCGCCAAGGATCGCATCATGGGCCGGCGGCTCTGCGTGAACGATAACAACCACCCCAACCACATTGCCTTCCCGGCCATCAAACCGGTGGAGAAGGACGGCAAGCTGGTCTGCCGGGTCTGCGGAGGCGACCTGAATACCCGGGCCGACGATCAGGACGAGGCCGCCATCAACAAGCGGCATGACATTTACTACGACGAAAAGACCGGCACCATGGCAGCCGTCAACTACTTCAAGAATTCGGGAAGCGGAAAGTTCGTTTCCGTCGATGGCTCTAAATCCATCGACGAAGTGACCAAGGAACTGATGAGCCACCTCTAGCAGAACCCTGCCTCCCCCCGGCCGAGCCGGGGGGAGGTTTCACCCTCCTGTACGAACCGCCTTTCTCTCTGTCCAGAGCAATATTTCGGGCCTTTGAAGTGATATCAACCGGAGCCCGGCTTCGTTTTCGCGTCCAGGAATCCATACCCAGGGAAAAGAAGCCGCTGAAGGCCACCCGGGTATTGTCGCTGAAACGAATGGCCCGGAGGTATTGATAAGGAGATCGTGGAATCGGAAGGGGGGTACGGAGATAATCAGGCCAAAAGCCTACTGAACTTCGGGCTTCGAAGGCTTGAACGTAACGGCCAGGGATACCGCCTCGCGGATCTGATCTTCGGTCATGATGGTTTCGAGTCTTTCGCGCTTCCGGTCCGCCTTCCGGTCACCTTGCTGCGCGGCAATGAGCCACCACTTGTACGCCTCAACATAGTCGGGTTCTCTGCCGTTCCCTTCCGCGTTCATGCGACCAAGTTCGGCCTGCGCCGTCCGATGGCCATGCCGGGCCGCCTCTTCTATCCAGTAGCGCGCATCCGCCGCCGAATTGCCGTGAATGTACAAAAGGCCAAGCCGGTACTGCGCATCCCGGTGTCCCTGCTCCGCCGCACGACGGAGCCATGAGATGGCTTCGAAGACGTTCTTCTCTATTTCCTGCCCCTTGAGGTAGAGGACCCCCAGATGATACTGGGCCTGGACGTTTCCTCCATCCGCCAGTTTCTGAAGATACGTGACATCCCCTGGCAGGAAGTTGGCCCCCTCTCCGGCCGTGGTTCCCTGGATGGCCGTAAGCGGAAGGGGGGCATCCGAGGACGCAAGGACAGCCGTCCGCGGCCCGAAAAAGAAAAGGCCGGCTGCGAGAAGAAGCATGACTGTAAAATTCTTTTCCAGCATTTGAATTAAATGTTACAGCATGCTCGGACCTACATACAATCCCTTTATCTGGAGCCGTAAGGTGGTTCCGGCCCGGTCCGCCTCTCGTCTGCCGGGCCAGCCAAATGGCGGGGTCCGTGTTGACAACTATGTAAAATATCGGTGGCCGCAGACTTTTTGTTTAAAAGGAGGCCTTATGTCCGGGAATGCTTCACTGATTATCGGAGGAACAGACGGCAGACCGGGGGGCCATATTCCTGGATGACAGTCGAACCTTCTCTTTCTGCCTGCGGCACGGGTCCGGTTGATGGGTTTACAAAAAAGACGGAAACGAATCCGGAATATCACTGACACCACCGTTACACTTCTATCTTGCAATTCCACTCCGTACGTTTCGTTAACGTCTTCCATACTTTTCTCTTGCCGTTACCCCCATCATCGCCTTCCGGCCCAGGCGGAAGACAAGGCGGCTTCGGCTGTTTGAGCTCCAAGGCTGTTCCGGGAGCGAGTTCCGAAGCCGCCTGAGGCCAGGGACGAAACTGAAGGCGACGCAGGGCGCCCTCTTCGCGCCACTTTCTGGGCGGGCAGAAAGTGGCAAAGGAATGATCTCCTCGTTTGTATTGACCCGTAAAGTCCTCCTTGCATCGTGTAGTGCCGATGTTTCTCCGTTCTTTTCGTGCGGCCAAGAAAAGGACCACTCGCGTTACCGGTTTCCGCTTCAAGTGCGGAATGACAGCAAAGGGGCGACTGAACAGCAAGGATACCTCCTTGAGCACTATCCGGCGTCTTAAATCAACGCTTACGTGCGGGCGAGACTGCCGGAAGAATTGCGACAAAAGGGACAAGCAAAATCCGGTTGATTCTTGAAGTCAGACTTCAGTATCTCGTTAACAATGTGGACTTTATTGGGAATTTGCCCCTTGTGCCAAACAATAACCAGGCCATAATTTCGGACAAAAAAATGCGGCGCCATTTTTGCAACCGTTGCCGCCTAAAGGGACTATAATAGGCGCAAAGGCTGAACGAAATAACATTGGCCTTTCCTCCGAGGGTAATATTGCCCGCAGGATGAAGGGCCAGACTGATCAGGGATAACCCAGTCTTTCCACGATGGGTTCACAGATGAGTTCCACAGGCAGGGTCATGCTAACCCTTTCAGACCTTACGGTTTATTCAATTTGTCCACATTATGCACCGATAGGTGTGGTGTATCTTCCGATCGCAGAGCGGCCACACAGGACACACCTTTCTTGAGGGGATGGAACGTGAACGGACAGGCCTTATGGATCGTATTTGCCGCCAGTCTTCCTCTGGGACTTGTGGCCGGATTCATCATGCATCGCTCTGACTTCTGCCTGGCAGGCGCCTTCCGTGACCTTTTCCTTTTCAGGGAGCGCCATATGCTTCGTGTTCTGATGCTGGCCGTGGTCGTCAGCATGGTCCTCTTCGAGGCCGCACGACAACTCCGACTCCTGTCCCCTTACCCTTTCCCGATCCTCGCCTCGCCCTCTGTGGCTAACCTGGTCGGCGGTTTCCTGTTCGGGGTCGGGATGGTCCTGGCCGGGGGATGCGTGGTGGGCACCCTCTACAAAATGGGAGCAGGAAGCGCCCTGAGCGGGGTTGCCTTCATCGGGTTGATCGCGGGCAGCGGAATCTATGCGGAAATACATCCCTGGTGGGCCGGCCTGGCCCGGAAGGGGTCCTTTCTCGAGGGACGCATCACCCTGCCCCAGGCCCTCGACATGGAACCGACCTGGCTGGTCGTCTCCCTTGCAATCTTCTCCGTCTATTTCTTTTTCCGCTGGGCACGAACCGGACAATGGACCCGCAGGGCCCATGCCTCCGGCTATATGCAGCCCTGGGTCGCCGGCATCGTCCTCGCGATTCTGGGCCTCGCGTCCTACATGATGGTCGGCATGCCCTTCGGCATTACGACGGCCTATGCCAAAGCCGCAGCTTATGCGGAGGATCTGGTTGTGCCTGCACATGTCGGGGCGTCCTCCTATTTTCAGGCCGTACCGCTCAAGTATGTCGTTCCCCTGACAGGAACGTATATCGAAGGGGGTGCCGCACCCGCCTTTGATGCCATCGCGGCCATTCAGTTCCCCGTCATTATCGGGATCATTGCGGGTTCGGGCTGGTCTGCCTTTCGGCTGGGAGAATGGAGGCCTCGTCTGGACCTCCCGCCGCGGCAATACGGGATGGCCCTTGCAGGAGGCATACTCCTGGCCCTCGCCTCACGCATGACCCCCGGCTGCAATGTATGGCATATCCTCGGCGGTTTGCCGATCCTGGCCCTGCAAAGCCTCTTCTTTCTTTGTGGTCTCTTTCCCGGAACGGCTGCAGGCAGTTTCATTCTTCGGAGGGTTCTCAATGGATAGTCGTGTTTCGGAAAAACGTGTGACGCCGGCGGCGTCCGAGACAGAGACCAAGCAGATCGATATCCGGGGACAGATCTGTCCTTCGTCCCTGCTGGCTACCCTCAAGGAAATCAACGACCTCCAGGGCGAACTCACCCGCAAGGCCCTGAAGCTCTCCATCCTGACGGACAACCGCGATGCCACGGCGACCATTCCCGCCGCCGCAGAGAAGATGGGGTATAGCGTTTCCGTCACGCGCGAGGGCGGTCATTACGCCATTACCATTGAGAAATGAACCGTCCTATTGACATCAGGTCACAATCATTCCGGAGCGACGCGACCGAGTCCATGGAACAAGAAATGGAGAGACTCCGCGCCGAGAACGAAGAGCTCCTCGCGGAAAGGCACGCGGCGTTCACCTACATTCGCAAAAAGGTCAATCAGCTCCTGGTCGTTATGGGGACCGTTCCTCTCAAGGCCGAGGAACTCAATGACTCCAGCCTCCTGAGCCTGGACCCCATCGGTATAGTGAGCGATTCCTTCGGTCAGGTCCTCCGGCACCTTAACGAAAAGAACGAGGAACTTCGGCAGGCCCGAAACGAGATACGGGCCATATTCGATTCCGCAGGCGCGGCCCTGCTGGTGGTCGATGTAAACAAGGGCATCCTGGACTACAACAACCGGATGAAGGAGATCTTCTTCAGCGACCTGACGCACGAGGAGGTCATTGGTCAACCCTGCAGTGCCCTGCTCTGTTCATCGAATACGGAACCTGAACTCTGCACGCTTTCCATGGCTCTGACTAGCGGAACCCATGTGCGACGAAACGACTGGGTCTGCAAGAACCGGCATTTCAACGTCGTCGCCGTTCCTCTTCGTACGGCCGAGGGGGTCGTATCAAGGGTCATCCTTTCCTATGCCGATATTACAGATATCATTGATGTCCAGCAGGCCCTGAGTGAAAGCGAAGAACGCTATCGGGATATCTTTGAGAATGCCTCCGACCTGGTCCTCACCATGAATTCCGAAGGCCGCATTCAGTATGCAAACCCGGCGTGGCGCCAGGCGGTGGGCTGGCCGGGTGACGAAAGCAAAGGCGACTCCTTCTTCGACGTGGTCGAACCCGGCCGCCTCGAAACCTGCAGAGACGAGATTCAGCGGGCCATCGAGACCGGGATCTCAGAGCGCATCGAAACGGAACTCGTCTCCTCTAATGGAAACGTTATTTCCGTTGAGGGCAACGTATCGGTTCGTTACGACGGGGCCGGTCCGGTTACGCTAAGGGGCATCTTCAGGGACGTAACCGAAACCCGCAAGCTTCAGGAGGAACTTCTGAAGGCCCAGAAGCTAGAGTCTCTGGGGATCCTGGCCGGCGGCATCGCCCACGACTTCAACAACCTGCTGACCACCGTCATGGGAAACGTCTCCCTGCTGGACGCCGGTTTCAGCGATACAGCCCCCGAACGTGAGATCCTCCATGACACGGAAATGGCCTGCGTAAGAGCGCAGGACCTTACCCGACAGTTACTGACCTTCGCCAAGGGTGGCGCGCCGGTGAAAAGCCTGGCGTCCATCCGGGACATCGCACGCGATTCGGTACAGTTTGTGCTGCATGGCTCCAAGGTGTCGGCCCGGATTTCCCTTCCCGAAGATCTCATGCCCGTGAACGTGGATGTGGGACAGATAAGCCAGGTACTGCAGAACCTGACGATCAACGCGCTCCAGGCCATGCCTGAAGGCGGGACCATCGAGGTCTGGGGGACCAACCTCCTCGTGGAGGATTCGGGGAGCCAGCCCGTAAAGCCGGGGCCCTACGTGAGCCTCCACCTCCAAGACCAGGGAACGGGAATCCCGGAAGACCTCCTGGGCAAAATTTTTGATCCTTTCTTTACCACGAAGACCAAGGGAAGCGGCCTGGGTTTGGCCACGTGTTATTCCATCATGAAGAAGCACGGGGGCCACATCTCGGTCGAGTCGACCCCTGGAAGCGGGAGCACTTTTCAACTCCTCATTCCGGCATCTCCCGGGGACCGGCTCCACGTTAAGCCCGAGGACGCCGTTGTCCGTGCCGGGGAGGGAAGAATTCTGGTCATGGACGACCAGGAAATGGTGCTCAGGGTGGCCTGCAACATTCTCGAGCACGTGGGTTACGAAGTCGATTCCGCTTCAGACGGGTCTGTAGCGGTGGAGATGTACCGGAAGGCATTGGAGGCCGGTACTCCCTATACGGCCGTGGTCCTAGACCTGACCATACCCGGCGGTATGGGAGGCGAGGAAACCATGGCGCGACTGAAAGAGATTGACCCGCAGGTCAAGGCCATCGTGGCCAGCGGCTATGCCAACGATGCGATACTCGCCCATTACAGGGATTTTGGCTTCAGCGGAATCGTTTCAAAACCCTACAACGTAAGCAGACTGGTCACCGCCGTACAGAGCCTCACCTAACCGCCTGCGTTCACATTCGGGCCGAAAGCATCCATCCGGGAAGGACCAGCACCCTTTGCAGCACGCCGACGTGCCGATACAACCATGGAACTGTGGGCAGACGTCCTATTGACGCCAGGGAAGATAGGCTGTTCGTCGACCGAACATTGGAGTTTACGCATTATGCATGCGGGCCTGAAGCAATACGTTTTGCCACCCGTAGACAAACGGGAACCGACTGGACTCAAACGATCACACGCCTCCTCCAGAAGCTCCAATCGGGGTCAATTTCTGCAACTGGCAAACGGGGTTAGGCCGCCCTCCTCTTTCGCAGGCATATTGTCCGCTCATGAACCCCAGGGAAACTATTGACAATGATTCTCATTTTCTATATCATAGCGGCGTTCTTGGATGTCAAAGTATTACGACCATGTCGCGCGAACTTATCGACCGCTTCAATCAGCACGTCTCCCAGTTAAGGAACCTGAGGCAAACGGCGCAGCGTGACCTTATTGCACGTACGTTCTTCGAGAACACGGGTCATATGAGCGTCGAGGAACTCCACCAGAAGGTCCGTCAAAAAGACCCGAAAATTGGATTTGCCACCGTATACAGAGCTATGCGCCTTATCGCGGACGCCGGACTGGCGATACCGCGGAGTTTTGGGGATGGGCTCACGCGCTATGAGGCTGCGGGAGCGAAAAGGCATCATGACCACCTCATCTGCAAAGGATGCGGCCGGATTACAGAATTTGTGAACGACCCGATCGAGGAACTCCAGACGCAGGTGGCCACCAAACACGGTTACAAGATCCTCGACCACAAGCTGGAGCTGTACGGATTCTGTCCCGACTGCCAGGAAACGCAGTAGGGACCCGTTCTCAAAACTATTTTTTTGACTCGCTATCGATAATGATTATCAACACCATCATCAACAGTGTTGAAAGCAGCGGAGAGGATTCCTCTACCTTGACCCACAAGCACCCATACGGGGGCTAAACCTTCACGGAGGTACCATATGAAAAGGATATTGCCTGTTGCTGTAATCGTTGCGGTCTTTATAAGCATGATCTTCATCGGCTACAAAGTATCGGCCGTTTCCGCATCCGACTGGTACGAGAGGGCGGACCTGAAGAGCGGTGGGCTGCTCTATGACAAATGGTTCAAACTTACGGGTTCCAAACCAGAGGGGACGCACCCGGCCTATCCGGCAGAGGGAAAACAATCGGGCGATTCCACCTGGCGGTGCAAGGAGTGCCACGGATGGGATTATGTCGGGAAAGACGGCCGGTACGGATCAGGCTCGCACTTCACGGGCATACCCGGCCTGCTTGACTCCCGGAACAAGGAACCGGAAGCCCTGTATTCCGCACTTTCCGGCACCGGAAGCCCTCACGATTTCTCGAAAGAGATCAACGAAGACTTTCGCTGGGCGCTCGTGAAGTTCATCAAGGAAGGCCAGATGGATATGCGCCCTTACCTCGATAAGAGTGGACAAGCCAAGGGTTCGGTTACTGCGGGTCAGGCCCTCTATGGGAAGTACTGTGAGAAATGCCACGGAGCCGACGGAAACGCCATCGACTTCAATGGGAAGAGGGAGGGACTCCAGGGAGTTGGATTTCTGAGCAACGACAATCCGCAGGAGTCGCTTCACAAGATTCGTTGGGGACATCCGGGGTCAGAGATGCCTTCCATGGTAACGGACGCAGGACTGTCTGATCAGGAAACCGTGGACATTCTCGCCTACAGCCAGACCCTTAAGTAACCCCCATCCCCCCCTGGGGCCCGTCGTCTCAGGGGGACCTTCCCTCTGTTACGAAACTGTGACTTTTCCGTGACCGTTGGAACAGAACTCACCTGTAGGCTTTATTTGTGACATACAAACCCCACAGGTTAATAGGGGTAAGATGAAGTTAGAGTTCGCGACGAACGGATTGAGAGGTGTGGAGAAATGAAAATCATCATAAGCATACTGGCCCTTTCGACCCTGCTGGCTGTGGGTCTGATGGCCGCAACCGAGGGAGATAACATGAAACTCGATGACACCAATCTGAAGAAGGCCACCTTTGCCGGAGGATGTTTCTGGTGCATGGAGCCGCCCTTTGAAAAGCTGGACGGGGTTGTCTCAGTGACCTCGGGTTATATCGGGGGAACCACCCAAAACCCGACCTACCAGAATTACGCAGACGGAGGCCATATTGAAGCGGTGGAAGTCCTCTATGACCCGGGCAAGGTGACCTATAAGGACCTGTTGGACGTGTTCTGGAAGCAGGTGGACCCTACAGACCCGGACGGACAATTCGTGGACCGGGGCCATGCCTATACGACGGCCATCTATTATCACGACGAAGAGCAGAAGAAGCTGGCCGAGGAATCCAAACAGTAACTGGCGAGCCTGAATCTCT
>QJVM01000236.1 GCA_003235715.1 Nitrospirota bacterium | reverse complement strand
GCCGGGTCCCGCCCCTCACTTGCGTCCGGCCCGCTCTCCCGCCAACCCGGAAGAGCATGTCTCCGCTGAGCCCATTGTGCTCATATTGGCCTCTTCATCGGTCCGTCCGTCCATTACTTGAATCACTGAAGAGCACGCGGAGACAGGTCGATAAGAAGCCAGCCCCGGGGCCTACCAGAATGAGATCCATCGAAAACAGGCTGGCTGAAATCCAGCGGATTGCCCGTATCGAAAGCTGGGATTGGGAGGTGCCCTCCGGCAGAGTGGAATGGTCTGACGAAACGTTCCGCATCCTCGGCCTGGACCGAAAGACCTTCAAGGCCGGTTACCGCGAGTTTATGGGGTGCGTTCACCCGGCGGACCGGGAATCGGTCCGTCGGGTTCTGGATGCCGCCTTGAATCACGAGGGGTCCTGTTCAATAGAACACCGGATACTCCTGCCCGACCAGACTATCCGGTTCGTTCGTCAACAGGCCGAGGTCACCCGGAACGCGTCCGGGACCCCTTTGCTTTTGATCGGAACGATCCAGGATATAACCGAAACCGAGGTCGTGCGTCAGAAGATGGAAGCCCTCGTGCACCAGTCCGTGGGGGCTCTGGCCCGGGCCGCCGAGGTTTTCGATGCCCGGACCGGCGACCATATCCAGCGGATAGGCGATTACTGCGTCCGACTGGCCGAACTGGTTGGAGCCGAGGAGCACTACACGAGCGTCCTCAGGCAGCAGGCGCAGCTTCATGATGTGGGCAAGATACACGTCCCCTTCGAAATCCTGAACAAGAGGGGCCCCCTGACCGCCGAGGAATTCGGCCGCGTGCAGGAACATTCGGTGTACGGCAGCATTATTATCGGAAACACACCGGACCTGTCCATTGCCTGGCAGGTGGCCCTCCATCACCATGAACGATGGGACGGCACCGGCTATCCGGACCGGTTGAGAGGGACCGAGATCCCCTTTGCCGCCCGGGTGGCGGCCATTGCCGATGTCTTTGACGCCCTGATTACCCCGCGGAGCTACAAGGAAGCCTTTACCTATGCAGACGCTTACGAGATCATGACCCATGGGGATGAAAGGCTCGCCCCACAAGACTATTTTGACCCTGAACTTCTTGGAACCTTCCTGGACCACTACGGGGAATTCACCTCAATTCACCAGAACAGTCTTCTCCATGAGATTGAACGAAGGAACCGGAATCTCAATGTCTTCATCCTTGAGGATGACCTGCCCATGCAGAATCTCTTTCGCCAGAGCATTCCTTCGAGCTCTGCGTCCAGGCTTCATGTGTTTTCCACCTTCGGGGAGATCATGGAATTCATGGCCTCCAGCGAAGTGTTCCCGGACGTCTGTTTTGTCGACGTCCAGATTCCCGGGGGGTCCGGCCACGACGTGGCTCGCGAAATCCGGAGCCGGTATCCCGGAACCTATCTCGTATGCTCGACGGGCGGAGGCAGCGTGAAGGAACGGGGCCTCTACGACCGTATCTTCCACAAACCGTATCGGCCCGCCAAGATCAGACAGATGATCGAACTCATCCAGATCTATCGAATGGACAATGAGCCGAAGCCGCTTCCCGGCCATTCGTAGGGAGGGTGGCCGATGCGATTTCCGACACAGGAAGAACACCGAATCGGTTATGCTTGTCTGGCCACCCGATCACCCCGATGAGAATTAAACTCAGAGCTCGATTCATCATTGGCACCACCGTCACGCTCCTGCCTCTCGTGGCGGTCTCCATCATCGTCTTTGTGTATGCGGGTTCCGTATCCCGTTTCTTCGACCGGACCCTGGCCGAGGTCACCAAGGAATTGGGACCGGTCCGTACCGTCCAGAGAACCGTTTCCGAAGCCACGGTCATTCTGCACGATTACCTCGTCAGCGTGGAACCTTCCTCCATCGAGGCCTTTCGCCGGGCCGACGAAAGAATCGAACGGACGTTTTCGCTCCTCACGCAAAAGGGAAACTTTGAACAGGAGGAGGAATATCGGTTTCTGGAACAGGCCAAGAATCACTGGAAGCTTTCCGCAGGGCTTGCCGAGACTATCTTTGCCGGTGCACTCGATGACCCCCCGGCGGTCGCCCGGAGCTACGGCAAACAGTTTGACATCCAGGTCTCTGAAGTGCTCCACAACCTGGACGACCTGATCCGTATTGCCGAGGACGAGCTGCGGGCCGTCAAAAACGAGGCCTATGCCATCAGCCACAGCATGCTCTATAACATGGGGGCGCTCCTTCTTCTGGGAATTGGGCTCGGAGCGTTATCGGGAATTTCCATGGTTCGAAGCATCCTCAGCCCGGTTCGTGAACTGATGGAGGGAACACAGCGGCTGGCGGCCAAGGACCTGGACTACCGCATTCCGGTCAAATCCTCGGACGAACTCGGCGAGTTGGCCCTCGCGTTCAATTCCATGGCCGAAAGGCTTGATCGCACCTACAAGGTTCTTAATGAAATGGCTTCCCGCGATGACCTGACCCTTCTGCTTAATGCGCGCGAATTTCACAAGCGCCTCCAAATCGAGATCACCCGTTCGGACCGCTACGGACATCCTCTGTCCCTCATCTTCCTGGATGTTGACCATTTCAAGTCCGTGAACGACAGCTTCGGACATCAGATTGGCGACGAGGTTCTAAGGGCCGTGGCCCGCATCCTGGCCCAGAGAGTACGGCCCACCGACCACGTGGCCCGGTATGGGGGAGAGGAGTTCGCCGTCATCTGCCCGGAAACCGGTTTAAAGGATGCGGAGATCATGGCAGAGCGAATCCGGGTAGGCTTTCAGGATTCCGTCGTATACCATGCGCCGCAGGGCCCTCTCTCCGTTTCCGTCAGCCTGGGAGTATCGGGCTTCCCCGAGACGAGCAGTAACGAACACAACCTCCTCCGTGACGCCGACAAGGCTCTCTACCAGGCGAAGGACGCGGGTCGTAACTGCACCCGCGTCTTTACGAAGCTCGGGGAAAAGGAATAGCCCGAATCCTTCCGCCCGTCCGATCCGGACGATTCCTGCAGAGCTGTTTCCGGTTCTTCCGTCACCGACATTCCCGCGGACAAGACCTCTGGAGAGAGGGGCGACCTCTCGGATACGGGTTGACATTTCTGGCCGATTACCTAAAATTAGGACCGCCTTTGTCCCTGTTTGCTTGCAGAAAGTTTTTTTTGCGTGTATACATCAGGTTAATGTTTCGCTGGAAAAGGAGGGTCCTTCATGGATGATTATCGTTACGATAATCAGACCGTAAACGGTTTTATCCTGTCCGCAATCTTCTGGGGAGTGATCGGTATCGTCGCCGGTCTCTGGATCTCGGTCCAGATGTGGCTCCCGTCGTGGAACGTGGCGCCTTATTTCACCTTCGGCCGGTTGCGCGTCTTCCACACGAACGTGCTGGCCGTGGGGCTGGGGATCGGGGCCATATTCGGGATCACGTATTACATCGTCATGCGCCTGACGCGCGTGCCGCTCTTTCTCCCCAAACTCGCCCGCTTCCATCTGTATCTCTTTAACGTCGCCATGGTGCTCGTGGCTCTCAGTCTCCTGGCCGGGATGAACCAGTCCGTGGAATATGCGGAACTGGAGTGGCCCTTGGATGTCGGTGTGGTGATTCTCTGGGTGATCTTTGCCATTGTCGTGTTCGGAACCATCATCAAGCGCAAGGAAGACCAGATGTACATTTCCCTGTGGTACGTAATTGCGAGCATCGTCGCGGTGGCGATCCTCTATATCGTGAACAACCTTGCGGTACCGGCCGATCTTTTCAAGTCCTATCAGGTTTTTGCCGGGGTGAACAGCGCCAACGTAGCCTGGTGGTACGGCCACAACGTTGTGGGTTTTCTGCTGACCACACCTATCCTGGCCATGTTCTATTACTTTCTCCCGAAATCGACCGGTATTCCGATCTACAGTCACCGGCTTTCGATCATTTCCTTCTGGTCCGTGGTCTTTGCCTATCTCTGGACGGGGGCCCATCACCTGGTGTACACACCCGTCCCGGACTGGATTCAGACCCTGGCGATCATCTTCACCATATTCCTGATCGCTCCCTCCTGGGGGTCCGTGGTGAACGGGTATTACACGGTGGGTTCCGACTGGTCCGCCATGCGAACCAACTACCTCACCAAGTTCTTTCTCTGGGGGATCACCTTCTACGGCCTGCAGACCATACAGGGACCGAGCCAGGGTCTGCGCACCGTGAGCCAACTCATCCATTACACCGACTGGGTGCCGGGTCATGTCCACATGGGGACCATGGGCTGGGTCACCATGACCGTCTGCGCATCGATTTATTACGTGGTCCCAAAGATCTACAAAACCGAGATTTACAGCATCAAGGTGGCCAACACGCATTTCTGGCTGGTCCTCATCGGGCAACTTATGTTCTCCATCACCATGTGGATCACCGGCATTCAACAGGGCGCCATGTGGAAGGCCGTGAACCCGGACGGCACGCTGAAATATACGTTTATGGAAACGCTGGTTCCCAACTACCCCTATTGGCAGATGCGGACGGTCTCCGGCCTCATCTTTACCGTGGGGATGCTCTTCTTCATCTACAACGTGCTCATGACCATGCACCAGGGCAAACAACGCATGGCCGGGGCCGGGGTTTAGGGAGGTCAGGCCATGTCGGGTCGGATATACAGTAAACCCGTTGCCTTCATTCTGATGTCTGTGCTGGTCATTGCGGTCGGAACCCTGGTGACCATGGTGATTCCGATGCTCACCCCCCAGATGCACCCTCGCCTCGAGGCGCTTCGCGTTTATTCGCCCCTGGAAATGGCAGGCAAGGATGTCTACCAGCGCGAGGGCTGCAACAACTGCCACACCCAGACGGTGCGGCCACTTCGCACCGAGGTCATGCGCTACGGCGAATACTCCAAGGCGGGGGAATTTGCCTTTGACCGTCCCCATCTCTGGGGCTCCAAGCGGACCGGGCCGGACCTCGCCCGCGTTGGCCTGAAGTACCCGGACATGTGGCATTACATGCATTTCGAGGATCCGCAGTCCATCGAACCCCAATCGAATATGCCCTCCTATGCCTTCCTGACCGGCAACCCGCTGGACCAGACTTCGGTCGAGGGGCGGATGAAAGCTCAGGGCCTGGCCTACTCCGAGGCCGAGATTGCTGAACTGGAAGGCAAGACAGAGATGGATGCTCTGGTCGCCTATATGCTCTACCTCGGCCATGCGGTTCCCCCTGTCGTGGAGAGCGCCGAAGCCGGAGAAGTTACGATGGAAGAACTCGGTGATCACGAAGCGCTTGAGCATGCGGGAGAGGAAACCTTCGAACACCAGTGCTCCGCGTGCCACGGAAAGACCGGCGAAGGGGTGATTGGCCCGTCCTTGCGGGACAAGGTGTGGCTCGGCGTCGAGGGCGACATCGATGACAAGGTCATCTTTGCCATCATCACGAATGGAACACAGCCCGGCCTCGAATATGCCGGCCGGCCGGCCAAGGGAGGCATGCCGCCTTTTGGCAATGCCCTCACCCAGAAGCAAATCTGGGAGCTTATTGCCTATATCCGGATGATTCAGAAATAGCGGAGGCGCCTATGGAAGAAGATTTTGACAATATCCAGGAATTCGAGGCCAAGGCTACGGCGAAGAAGCTTCCGTTGGGATGGCTCATGCTGTATATCGGTCTCATCGTCTGGGGAATCTATTATTTTGTGCAGTACACCCCGGCCATCAGCGGATGGACCCAGGCCTCGGCCTACGAGGAATCCCTCGGGAAGTAGTCCGGTACGCCTGAATTATCGTGGCCGGTCAGAGCATCATCTACTTTCTCTTCGGCCTGACCCTCGTCATCGCGCTGGCCATTATCATCGTCCACTACTATGCCCGCCGGCGTCGCAGGAGCGTCGAAGAGCCCAAGTACAGGATGATGGAGGAGGATGATTGACGCGATACGCGCCGTACAGGCGCGCGGCGGCATGGGGCCAGGCCCTCGTTCTGCTGGGTCTGCCCTTTATTCGCATTCGGGGTGAAAGCGCGTTCCGTTTCGATATCCCGAGCCTCCGTCTTCATCTGTTCGGAACCACGGTCTGGATGCAGGAGTTCTTTCTTGTCCTGCTCGCCCTTCTTCTGGTCCTTTTTCTCATAGGCCTTTTCACGGTTCTGATGGGCCGGATATGGTGCGGCTGGGTGTGCCCACAGACGGTGCTTTCCGACCTGACGGGCCAGGTCGTGTCTTCCCGGACTCCCTTGAAACGCCTGGCGTCCCATGGATGGGTTTTGGTGGTCAGTCTGGTGGTCGGAGCCAGCCTGATCTGGTACTTTGTATCTCCCTACGAATTCCTGGATCGTCTCCTCCAGAACCGCCTTGGCCCGGTGCTCTGGGGTTTCTGGACCGTCCATACCGTCATTCTCTTCCTAGATCTCACATTCCTCAGACAACGTTTCTGCAAGACCGTCTGTCCGTATGCCAAGATGCAGAGTGTTCTTTACGACGATCAGACGCTGGTCATCGCCTTTGATGACCGCCGTAAGGACGAATGCATGAACTGTGAAGCGTGCCTCCGCGCCTGTCCGGTAGGGATCGATATCCGCGCTGGACAGGACATTGCCTGCATTAACTGCACGAAGTGCATTGACGCCTGTTCACGGCAGACCGCAAGAATCGGCAAAGAGACCCTCATCGATTACTTCTTTGGTCTTCCCGGCACCACGAGTCGCCTCCTTCGGGGGAACGTTCTCCTGCTGGGCGCGGTAAGTCTGGTCCTTCTCGTCCTTCTGGTCCACCTTGCACAGGTCCGGACACCGTTTGAAATGTTCGCACGCAGGGAGGTGGGTTCGCCCCTGTCCCGCCAGGAAGTATCTCCCGTCTTTCCGTACCGGGTCATCCTCCGAAATCGGGGCGAGAGGCCGCTCGAGATAACGCTCTCCGCCCAGGGGGGTACCCTCGTAAGTCTCCCGTCCGTATCCCTGGCCGCGTCCGAGACCCGGGAAGTCACCCTTCAGATCCGCCCGCTTGGGGGAGGTTCTCAGCCGGATAGGAACCGGGTCGTCCTCACCGCCACGGCTGCGCCGGGAGACCGTGCGGTATCCATCCCGCTCAGAATACCTCGAACGGGCCTGCGAGAATGACTTTCAGGCTGAAACTGGCGCTGGCCGCCTCCATTATGCTTGCCCTCCTGGCAGTTGTGGGCGCGTTGGTGGTCGGCACACTGACCTTTGACGGAACCGTTACGGAAAACCCTTACGAAACCGGGCTCCAGTGGGATGAAATACAGCATCAGAAGGAGGCCCTCGGGTGGAATCCAGTTGTTGAGAAGGCGCGCTATGCCGTGGGCCTGAACCGCATCCGCTTCTCGATCAGGGATGCGGGGGGGGCTCCCGTACCTCTTGAGGATTTCATCGTGGAAGCGGGACGCACGGACAACAGCAGTTTTGACCAGCCGGGGTCGTCCTGCCGGAGAGAAGGAAACGGGTATTCCTGCGAGGTCGCTTTCACGTCCACGGGTCGGTGGGAGATTCGCTTCCGATGGAGCAGGGACCCTGGCCGGATTTTCTTTGTCCGGCATGTTATGGTGACCGCCGCCCCTCCCGAAGCCGGGGGTTGAGGAGCTTTATCACGTGTTTATACGACGATTCCGACTCCCTCTGTTGGTTCTCCTTCTGGCCTGGTCCGGATGTTCCGGAAACACAGAACCAGACACCCGAGGGCCTCGAATGGGCGAAGACTGCAACCTTCATGAGCAGGCCTGTGCCGCTGTGCTCGCTCCAGGCGTCGCGGTTACTCTGGACATCTCTCCCAAGCCCGTCCGGGCGATGACCGACCTTGAATTCACCGTCTCCCTGTCTGACCGCAACGGTCCCGTGGATGGTGCACAGGTTGCGCTGGATCTTTCCATGCCCGGAATGTTTATGGGCGAGAACCGATCCATACTTTCCGGGCTTGGAAATGGCCTGTACCAGGGAAAGGGGGTTATTCCCAAGTGTCCGAGCGGAAAGACGCTTTGGCGAGGCGACCTCCAGGTACAGGTCGGGGACGTAACCGGAAACGTCTGGTTCCTGTTTTCGGTGAAATGACCCTGAACGAGCCCCTTTTTCTGGCCGCAGTTTCCGGAGGGTTGCTTGGAGGTTTCGGACATTGTATCGGGATGTGCGGACCCATCGTCTCAGCGGTCTCCCTGAAAAGTTCACGGGAAGGAACGGCCGCGGGTATGGCTTCGGTCGCATTCTATAACGTGGGCCGGGTCCTGACCTATTCGGCTCTTGGAGCGGCCATGGGCGCGGCCGGGTCCTTTGTCAATGTGACCGGGCGTCTTGCCCATATCCAGAACATGGCTTTGTATGTTTCCGGGGCGGTCATGGTGTTGATGGGTCTGGATATTGCCGGTCTCTTAAGACTGAGCGGGCGTCTGGAAATTCAGGGCCGGTGGATAACCCGCCTGGCAGGCCGATGGGGACATCCCCGAACGGCTCTTGCCTTTCTTCCTCTTGGACTATGGCTGGGACTGCTTCCCTGCGGCCTTTCGTATACCTTCATGATTGCGGCCGCGGGCACGGCCGATGCGCTCAGGGGCGGACTGGTCATGTTCCTGTTTGGCCTGGGGACGGTCCCGGCCATGACCTCGGCCGGCGCTTTGGCCCTGTTGGTCGGAACTAGCCTGAGAAACCGGCTTTACCGAATGGGCGGGGTTCTGGTGGTCCTGTCCGGCCTCTATCTGATCGCCCGGGGAATTCTCTTTCATGCCAACCTGTGAGCATTGTCTCATTGCCTTCCCTTCACACCGCGCGGTCACCGCGACCTTTGGAGGTTCGGACAAGGTCTTTTGCTGTCACGCCTGCCTTGGCGTGTACGAAATGATTCACACGGAACACCTCGAGGCTTTCTATCGGAAACGCTCCAAGTGGGCTCCGGGTCCCGTGGTCCGGCTCGATACCGACCCTGCCCTCTTCGCTGAAACGGTAAGGACCATCGGGGAGGACCTCATGGAGGTGGAGGTGCAGGTTGGGGGCATTCGCTGCGCCTCCTGCGTCTGGCTGACCGAGAAGGTCCTCGAGAAGACCCATGGGATCCGTGAGGCCCGGGTGAACTATGCCACGCACCGGGCCCGAATACGCTGGGTGCCGTCGACTCTATCTCTCTCGGACATCCTTCGTCGCATCGCGAACGTGGGATACCAGCCGCGCCCGTTGAACCTCACAGGCGAAAACCAGTTCCTGGAAGACGAACGTCGGCGATTACTGACCCGCCTCGGAACGGCCCTCTTCTTTTCCATGCAGCTCATGCTCTATTCAGCCGCCTTGTACGCGGGATACTTTTATGGCATGCCTTCGCAATTCCGGACGCTGTTTCATCTGACCGCCCTCGTGCTGGCCACGCCCGTTTTCTTTTACTCCGGTTGGCCCTTCCTTTCCGGTTCCTGGAGGGGATTGAAGCAGGGCAGCTTCAATATGGACGTGCTTATCACCGCGGGGAGTGGTTCAGCCTACCTTCTCAGCATCTGGCAGCTGGTCCGCGGCCGAGAGGTCTACTTCGACACCTGCGCCATGATCATTACTCTGGTCCTGCTGGGACGGTATATCGAATTTGGGGCAAAGAAGCGGTCTACCGAGGCCATTTCCCGACTTCTCTCGCTCGTGCCCGGTACGGCCACCCGCCTCGTTGCCGGGACCGACGATCCCTCTCGAGAACGGAGCGAGACCGTCCCGGTTGAATCGGTCCGCGTCGGGGATGTGCTCGACCTCCGACCCGGCAACCGCATTCCCGTAGATGGCTGTGTCACGTGGGGAACCTCCGAGGTGGACGAGTCCATGCTTACGGGGGAGTCGCGTCCGGTCGTCAAAACCGTGGGGAACGACGTCTTCGCCGGAACCGTGAATCGCTTCGGGGCCTTCCGTTTCAGGGTGACGGCGGTGGGCCGGAATACGGCGCTTTCCCGTATCGTCTCGGCCGTCCAGGAGGCCCAGAGCCGCCGGGCTCCCATTCAGAAGCTGGCCGACCGGATAACAGGATATTTTGTCCCCTTGATCGTCCTGATCGCTCTGTTCACCTTCACAGGCTGGTGGATCTCGGGGCGTCCGGCGCCCGAGGCCCTCATGGCCGCCATATCCGTCATGGTTATCGCGTGTCCCTGCGCCCTCGGGCTCGCCACGCCCCTGGCCATTCTGGTGGGAACCGGCCGGGCGGCCGATTCCGGGATTATCCTGCGAGGGGGCGATACGGTCGAGGAAATGGCCCGCTCGGCCATGGTGGTCTTCGATAAGACGGGCACTCTGACCACCGGGAGGCCAAAACTCGTAAGCGCGACAGGTCTCGGGATGACTTGCGAAGAGGCCCTCCGGGTGGCTGGGTCCCTTGAACAGAACTCCGAACATCCGTATGGTGAGGCGCTGTACCAGGCGGCAGAAGGCTTGGATCTGCTCCCTGTTGAGGACTTCGTGGCTCTTCCCGGCCAGGGTGTTTCCGGAAGGGTGGCGGGCCTGCCCGTAATGGTGGGAACCGAAGCGTACCTTCGGTCTCAGGGTGTGGATATGGAGCCCCTGGAAGGTCCGGATGCTGTCCTGCCCGAAAACCCCGCCCATTCCAGGGTTTTTCTTGCCATGAACGGTCGCCTGGCCGGATTCTTTCATCTGTCCGATGAGGTTCGACCCGAAGCGCTGCCCATGGTGGCCCGGCTTAAATCCATGGGGCTGGATACGATGATGGTGACGGGAGATGCAGAAACCGTGGCCAGGATTATCGCCCAGACGCTGGCCATCTCTGAGGTCCGCGCAGCCGTTTCACCCGTCGGCAAGGCTGAGGTCGTTCGGGCTCTTGAAGGTTCCGGGAAGAAGGTTCTCATGGTCGGGGACGGCATCAACGATGCACCGGCCCTGACCGAGGCCAGCGTGGGAATGGCTGTGGGCGGGGCCAATGACATTGCCCTGGAGTCTGCGGATGCCGTGATGCTGCGCGAAGACCTCATGCTCGTCCCGCGCGTCCTTGAACTGACCCGTCGGACCTACAGGGTGATTCGGCAGAATCTTTTCTGGGCTTTTGCCTACAATATGCTGGCCGTGCCCCTGGCGATTACGGGATGGCTACATCCCATCATGGCGGCGGGAGCCATGGCCCTGAGTTCTCTTACGGTGGTGGGGAATTCCCTCCGCCTCCATCGACACTGATGTGGTCCATCGTATTGCTGGTATTTCTTTCCCTGTGTGCAGGCGTCGCGGCCTGGTTTCTCTTCCTGTGGGCCACCCGAAGCGGACAGTTCGAGGATATGGAAGGGCCCAAGTACCGCATGCTGGACGAGGACGAAGAAACCGGTAACAAAAAGGAAGATTAGAGAAGTATCCCCACCCCGAGCAGAACCTGAGCCGCAAAGAGTACAAGGATGGTCCGTCCGAGCCGGTAATGGATGTTTCTGAGATCCACGGAAGTGGGAGTCATGCGTTTCGATACCAGGAAGGTGCTGGTCGTCAGCATGGCCAGAAGCAAACCGCCCAGGGCGTGATAGGGAAATTCAAAGATCCTTCCCTTGTCCAGAACGATAATCATCGTACCCGCCGTGTAACCCATCCATACCAGGCCGAGAACCACCGGGCCCATGCGCCGGTGGTTCCTCGTTGCGCCCGGTTCCGTCTGACCCGATAGCCGGCCCTTCCGCACCCTGAAGCCGAAACGGGCCAGAACCATCACGCACAAAAATACCGTCAAGTTGAAGGCGCCGTGCGCGTACCGCAACAGGGCAATCGTCTGGGGGTCCATGGGAACCGCAAGCGCTCAATCCACGACTTCGATCTCACCGTGCATGCCCCGTTCCTTGTGGCTCTTGAAGAACAGGAGACGTTTGTCGCAATAGAAGGGAAAGGTCCCGGCCTGCGTCGGCGTGAACTTGACCACCTCCCCCTCCTTGTCAAATTCCAGTTTGAAAGCCATTCCCGCCTGGGGAGCGTCCATGACGATATCGTGCGGCACCCACCCCGGCGCTTTCTTGACCACGAGTTCCACAGGGATGTCCTTTTTCACGATGATATGGTTCGGCTCAAAATAATAATCCCCCCCCAGGATCTCCACCCGCTGGACTCCGTCCACGACACTGGCGGTGACGGTGGTCACTTTCGGCTCGTCGGCCAGAACCACGGCAGATCCGAATACCACAAACACTAAAGCCAACACAACTCTCTTCATACGCACCTCCTGGAGTTACCGTCCTTTGAAAACCCATCCGTCCGGATATTCCGAATATGTGTTCTCATCTTATCAGCAACCCTCCCCCTCGCCAAATGCGATACAGCTGATTTCAGACCGTCCCGGAACAGGAATAGGACAAACCCCAGAATGGACGAAGCTCTGATGGTTTCGTCCGGGCGCTTGGTAAGCCGACCCTTACCCATGTCCCGCCCGCCTGTCCCAGGAGAACCATCAGGGGAACCCGGCCTGAAAAGATCCCTGGTTCCCCGCGGCCCGCGCAGGCCTTACCTTTCAGCCATAGAGAGCGCGGCTTTGAGACCGTCAATGGCCGAACTGACAATTCCTCCCGTGTATCCCGAACCCTCCCCGATGGGAAATAAACCGCGAACATTAACCGATTCAAGGGATTCCCGGTCTCTCAGGATTCGTACCGGAGAGGAGGTTCGAGTTTCCGGGGCCACGAGAACAGACTCCTCGAATCCCCGGATCTTCCTGCCGAAATCCCGAAGGGCCTCCCGGAGCGTCCGGGTCAGGTCCTCGGGAAGCAGTCCTGCGATGTCGGCCGCCACGACTCCCGGTTTGTAGCTTGACCGAATCTCGCCGGGCGAGGGCCGGTCCGCAAGGAAGTCCCGCGTCCTCTGCGCCGGAGCCCGGTACGTCCGCCCCGCCATTTCGTAGGCCCTGCCCTCAACCGCCCTCTGAAGGAAAATCCCGCCCAATGGACCCGGAGTACCGAAGTCGCGGGCCGAAACCGTAACCACGATAGCCGCGTTGGAAAGGCCACTCGCCCGGGCATAACGACTCATTCCGTTGGTCACCACCCCGCCCGGCTCACTCGCCGCCGCGACGACCACCCCGCCTGGACAGTTGCAGAAGGAATAGACTCCCCGGTTGGTGGAACGATCCTGCCACGTCACCCGGTAATCCGCCGCCCCCAGCTCCGGGTGTCCGGCAAAGGCGCCGTACTGGGCCCGGTCGATGAGGGTCTGGTCATGCTCGACCCGGAACCCCATGGCAAAGGCCTTGGGTTCCAGGGCCACCCCGACGTCATGGAGCATCACATAGGTCTCCCGGGCACTGTGTCCTGTCGCGAGGAATACCGTGTCCGTCTCATACCGCTCATCCGTCGCCGTCTGGATGCCGGCCACGCTCCCGTTCCTCAACAAAAGCCGGTCCATCCGCGACCGGTAGAGAAAGACGCCACCCATGTCCATGATCCGGTTGCGCATCCGGCACACAATGGCCCGAACCTTCTCGGTACCAAGGTGGGGCCGTTGTTCATAAAGGATTTCCTCATCAGCACCAAACTGGTGAAAGACCCCGAAAACCTTCTCTACGAGCGGATGCTTGGAGCGGGTGGTCAGTTTGCCGTCGGAGAACGTCCCGGCCCCTCCTTCGCCAAACTGAACATTGGACTCGGGGTCGAGCCGTCCGTGCTGCCAGAACCGTCCGACCGCGTCCACCCGAAGGGCCATACCGTCGCCCCGCTCAAGGATGACAGGTCGATAGCCCTTCTCACATAACGCGAGGGCGGCAAACAACCCCGCAGGGCCGGTGCCAACAACCACGGGATGGGCCCCGATCCTGCGCAAAGGGCCTGCCCTGAACCTGCTTTCCACCCTGCCGGGTTTTATCGCAGTGGCCGGATGAGCTCCCTGCTCCAGCCCCTCCTCCTGCAGACCGACTTCTATGCGGTAAAGGATCCGGACCCGGTTCTTCCTGCGAGCGTCCACCGAACGCCTCAGGACCCGGTAACCCTTGACCTGTTCGGGCCGTATCTGAAGAAAACGGGATATCTCCTCCTTCAGATCAACCCTTTGGTCCGGTTTCAGGCAAACGGCCAGTTCTTCGATGAGCATGCGTTTCCCGCGTTTACCCATGAATCGTATTCAATGCTCTCCTTGCGAAAAAAGAAGGCGGTGGGCATCGCAAGGAACACCCACCGCCCTCCCGGAAGTCCGCTTGGGTAAGCTTCCTATTCCTCCACTTCCTTCCCCCTCTGCTTTGCCCTCGTTTCAATGATCTTCTGGGCAATATGTGCGGGAACTTCCTCGTAGTGTGAGAATTCCATGGAGTACATCCCGCGGCCGCTGGTCATGGAGGTCAGTTGGTTCGCATACGTCAGAACCTCGGACATGGGAACCAGGGCGCTGATCTTCTGGCTTCCCCGTGACCCGGCATCGACCCCCTGGACCCGCCCCCTGCGTGCGTTGATATCACCGATCACCGCACCCAGGAATTCGTCAGGCGTCGTCGTTTCAAGAAGCATGATCGGCTCAAGCAGAATGGGCTGAGCCTGCGGGATGGCTTTCTTGAAGGCCATGGACGCGGCGATCTTGAAGGCCATTTCCGACGAATCCACGTCATGGTAAGAGCCGTCGAACACGGTAGCCCGGACATCGACCGTGGGATAGCCGGCCAGGACGCCTTCCTTGATGGCATCGACAAGCCCTTTCTCAACGGCGGGGATATACTGGCGAGGGATGGCTCCTCCGACGATCTTGTCCACGAACTCAAACCCCCCGTTTCTCGGCAGGGGTTCGAACTCGAGCCAGCAGTCTCCGTATTGACCGCGGCCCCCCGATTGTTTCTTGTACTTGCCCTGAACCTTGGCCTTTCCCTTGATCGTTTCCCGGTAGGCAATCTGGGGAGTCTTCATCTCCACCTCGGTCCCGAATTTGCGTTTCAGCCTTTCGAGCGTGACCTCCAGATGAAGCTGCCCCATACCTGCCAGGATCATTTCCTTGGTCTCTTCATCAAAATGGAACCGGAGAGTCGGGTCCTCGTCCAGGATCCGGTGGAGCCCTGAACTGACCTTGTCTTCATCTCCCTTGTTCTTGGGAGCAATGGCATAGGAAATGATAGGTTCCGAAAAATCGATGCCCGGAAGCACCACGGCTCCATTGTCGCCGGAAAGGGTATCCCCGGTAAGGGTGCTCTTGAGTTTGGCCACAGCCGCGATCTCCCCCGGGGCCGCCTGAGGCGTGGGAACATGTTTCTTTCCCTGCATATAAAACACCTGCCCCACCCGCTCCTTCGCATCCCTGGTCGTATTGAGAATGTTCGAATCCGCCTTGAGCACGCCGGAGTAAACCCGGAAGAGCGTGATCCGTCCCGCAAAGGGATCAGCCAGGGTTTTGAACACGCGGACCGAGAGAGGTTCTTCCGGGGCCGGCTTGCGCACCGCCTCGCTTCCATCCTTGACACTTGTGCCCTTCATTGGATGAGCGGCGGCCATATCCACCGGAGACGGAAGAAACTGCTGCACGGCCTCAAGGAGAAGATCCATGCCCATGCCTTTGACTGCAGAACCGCATACGACCGGGATGAATTTCCGGTGAAGGATTCCGTTTCGAAGACCGTCCAGGACTTCCTGGTCCGTAAGTTCACCCCCTTCGAGGTACTTCTCAAGCAGGTTGTCATCGGTTTCCGCCACGCGCTCGACAAGGTTGCTTCGGTATTCCTCGGCCTGCGCCTTCTCGGCTTCAGGGATCTCCGTTTCATTGCGTTTGCCGCCGTTCCACGAGTAAGCCTTCATGCGGACGATATCCACGATGCCGCTGAAGGTTCCCGCGGAACCGATGGGCATCTGGAGAAACGTGACCGGGGTTCCGTACGCCCCTTCCACCTCTGAAGCGGCCGCAGCGAAGTCCGCCATATCCTTGTCCATGCTCCCGATATAGAGCATGCAGGGCACTCCGTACTTCTCCGAGAACTGCCAGACCTTCATGGTTTCAGCCTTGAGGCCTCCCTGGGCCGGGAAAGCGATAATCGCCCCGTCCATGGCGCTCATGGTGCCCTTGGTGTCTTCTATGAAGTTCGCATAACCGGGCGTGTCCATCAGGTTGAACCGGTAACCGTCCTTCTCAACATAGGCCAGGGCCGTTGCAATGGATATCTGCCGGGAAATCTCCTCTGGCTCGAAATCGGTCACCGTATTGCCGTCCTCGACCCGGCCCATACGGTCCGTGACCCCGGCCCCAAAGAGAATAGCCTCGGTCAACGAGGTCTTGCCGGCCCCCCCGTGGCCGACGATTCCGATATTGCGGATCTTGGACACCTCAACATTTGCCATAGACGCCTCCGTGGTTAATAGTTCTGCAATTGGTGTACATCAGAGAATCTTTTCAATGACCGGAAGATAGGCTTCATTGCCCTCCACCTTCCGGCTCCAGACTTTCGCCGCCCCGAACGAAAGCACAAGCAAAAGGGTTCCAACGCCTGCGGCGGTCAAATCCGCGTTCCAGTCAGGGAAATAATGGTCGGCCATGAATTTCCCGAGCATGGCTCCCCCAATGAACAGAACCATGGGGATGCCGTAGACGAGCATCGTGCCCTTCAGGTACATCTGCGAATGCATTACGACCCGGACCCTGTCTCCGGCCTTTGCATTGAACGGGTTTACGGCGGTGAGCGTCTTCTGTTCCCCGTCGCCCTTACAGAGCGATGCCGAAGGACACTTGTCGCAGGCACTCCCGCCCGTGACCGCCACCACAGCCCGGTCGTCCCTGACCTCAACGACAATGCCCTCTTCCTCCAAAGCCATCCCTGTCTTCCTCTGCTCCTTTTCCCCTCGGGCGTCCTCCCGGGAGGCCGAAACCCTGGGCCTGTAGGGAACACCTCCTCTGGTATGGTCTTACGCCAAGGCCACCGCTCCTTCGTCCCTGAGAAGCTTGTAATCGATACTGTCCACGAGGGCCTGCCATGAGGCCTCGATGATGTTTTCTGAAACCCCGACGGTCCCCCATTTTTGGTGCCCGTCTCCGGATTCAACGAGCACACGGACATTCGCGGCGGTCCCTTCGGCCGCGGAAAGCACCCGGACCTTGTAGTCGATCAGCGAAACCTGCTTCAACTGCGGGTAGAATTTCTCCAGGGCCTTTCGCAGGGCATTGTCCAGGGCGTTTACAGGCCCGCTGCCCGTGGCGGCCGTGTGCTCGATGTGGTTACTGACCCGGACCATGATGGTCGCCTCGCTGATCGGGTTTTCCCCTTCGCGACGTTTCTCAACGATGACTCGGAACCCGATGAGTTCGAAGAACGTCCGGTGCAGACCCAGGGCCTTTTTCATCAGAATCTCGAAGGAGGCTTCGGCTCCCTCGAACTCGTACCCCTGTTTCTCGAGGCTTTTGAGTCTTTGGATGATCTCCCGGAGTTCCGGCGCATCCTCCGTCAGCTTGATTCCGGACTCCCGGGCCTTTCTCAGAACGTTGCTCCGACCTGCGAGGTCAGAGACCAGGACCCTCTGGGAATTTCCCACCAGTTCCGGACGAATATGTTCATAAGTCAGCGGGTTCTTCTGAACGGCGCTCACGTGAATGCCGCCCTTATGGGCAAAGGCACTGTCCCCGACGTAGGGGAGCCTCCGCCAATGCCGAAGATTGCCAATCTCGGAAACGAACCGTGACGCGTCCCTGAGCCTCTTCATCTGTTCGTCCGAAAGACAATCCATTCCCAGCTTGAAACGCAGGGCCGGAATAATGGAACAAAGGTTCGCGTTGCCGCATCGCTCACCCAGTCCGTTTATGGTGCCCTGGACCTGTCCGGCACCCAGTTCCACGGCCGCAAGCGAGTTGGCCACCGCCACTTCGGAATCGTTATGCGCGTGGATGCCCACCGGCGCGTCCACCGCCTCGAGGACCTTGGCCACGATACGCGAGAGTTCTCCCGTCAGCGTTCCGCCGTTGGTATCGCAGAGGATCACGCCATCGGCCCCTCCTTCCTGGGCACTGACAAGGCACTTGACCGCGTAGTCCGGGTCAGACTTGTACCCGTCAAAGAAGTGCTCCGCGTCGAAGAACACCAACTGGGCGTGTTTCTTCAGGTGGCGAACCGAGTTCTTGATGAGTTGCAGATTCTTACCGCCCGAGATTCCCAGGGCCTCCCGAACGTGCAGGTCCCAGGTCTTCCCAAAGATGGTGATGACCGGGGTCTCGGCCGCCACCAGCGCCTTGAGGTTAGGATCCTCCGCGGGCTTGTATTTGGGGTGATGCGTGCTCCCGAACGCGGCCACCCTCGCGTACCGGAGATTCAGCTTGCGAGCCTTCTCAAAATACTCAACGTCCTTCGGGTTCGACCCGGGCCAACCCCCTTCAATAAAGTGCACCCCCAGTTCGTCGAGCTTATCCGTGATCCGGAGCTTGTCCTCCACGGAGAAGGAAACCCCTTCGGCCTGCGAACCGTCCCGGAGCGTCGTATCGTATATTTCAATGAGCCTCTTCATTCCCGTCAGTCTCTCCTGCGTGTTGTCTCTTGAGTCCCGTTCAGGCCTTCTTCCGGCCTGACCGTGTTTTCGACTTGGCCGGAGGAGCCTCTTGCCCCATCGGCTTCTCGAGTTCAAAGGCATCGTGAAGCACCCGTACGGCCAGTTCCGTATACATGTTTTCGATCACGCATGACACCTTGATCTCAGAGGTGCTGATCATGAGGATGTTGATACCGTGGGCGGCCAGAGTGTCAAACATCTTGGACGCCACGCCCGAATGGGAGCGCATGCCCACCCCCACGATGGACACCTTGGCGATATCGTCCCGCCGATCCACTCCCTTCGCCCCGAGTTTGCCCGCAATCTTCTCGGTGGTCCGCGTGGCCTTGTCCGAATCGGTCTTCGGGACGGTGAAGGAAATGTCGGCAAACCTGCCGTCGCTCGAAATGTTCTGCACGATCATGTCCACGTTGATGTTGGCCTTGGCGAGCCCGCGGAACATTTCCGCTGCAATGCCGGGCCTGTCCGGAACATTGACGACCGTGATCTTGCTCTGATTCTTGTCGTAGGCGATGCCGGCCACGACCACCTTTTCCATCTGTTCGTCCTCCTTGGTCACCAGCGTGCCGGGGTTGTCGTTGAAACTCGAAAGCACCAGCACGGGAACGTTGTAGTTCTTGGCAAACTCCACAGACCGCGTCTGAAGAACCTTGGCTCCGAGACTGGCCATTTCGAGCATTTCATCGTAGGAAATTCGGTCCAGTTTCCTGGCCTTTGGCACCATGTTGGGATCCGTGGTGTAGACCCCGTCCACATCCGTGTAGATTTCGCAAAGATCCGCACGGATGGCCGCCGCGATGGCCACGGCCGAAGTGTCGGACCCTCCGCGACCGAGGGTGGTTACATCGCTTCCGGGCCCCATGCCCTGAAATCCGGCAATGACCGGGATATAGCCCTGGTTCAGTGCCTCGAGTATGCGGTCGCCGGCTATGCCCGTGATTCGAGCCTTCGTATGGGCAGCATCCGTCGAGATACCCGCCTGGCGGCCTGTCAGGCTCATGGATTTTACGCCAAGGGCCTCAATGGCCAAGGCCGTAAGGGCGCTGCTTATCCGTTCCCCGCTGGACATGAGCATGTCCATTTCCCGCTCCTCCGGGGAATCGGAGACCTGCTTGGCCAAACCGATCAGCTTGTCTGTTTCGCCGGACATGGCCGAGACCACCACGACCACCCGGTTGCCCTGCTTTCGGGACCGGACCGCACGCCGGGCCACATTCTTGATCCGGTCGATATTGCCTACCGATGTGCCTCCATACTTCTGGACGATAAGCACCTGTTTCCTCCCGCTCCTTTGCCTGTCTGTTCCGGGCTGATCGGTCTTTCCTGTGACGAACCGGACCGTCCTTATTCTAATTCAGGGAGCCTGCTCCACACCAAGGAAGAACCCCATCAGCCGGTGGCCTTCCTCGAAATCAAGTTCGGGTTGCCCGGTAATCGTTTCGTCGAAGCCCCGCCTCACGCTACGGTCATCTCCCCTCTGGTGCAGGATAAAGGGAACCGGCTCAGCGCTGTGGGTGCGGATCTCAAGGGGTGTTGGATGGTCGGGCAGAACCAGCACCCGATAATCCCCGAAGACGGACATTCCCTCGACAATAGGGCCCACGATCTTGGCGTCGAAATCCTCAATGGCCCGGATCTTGTCCTCCACCTTTCCGTTGTGGCCGGCCTCATCCGGGGCCTCCACGTGAACATAGACCAGGTCGTGACGGTCGAGCGCCTCAAGGGCGGCCGAAGCCTTCCCGGCATAGTTCGTGTCCAGATATCCCGTGGCCCCGGGGACGTTAATCACCTCGAATCCGGCGAACACGCCAATGCCTTTGGTAAGGTCCACGGCAGAAATAATCGCGCCACTCTTTCCGTATTTTTGGAGAAAGCCGGGCATTTCAGGACGTCGCCCCTGGCCCCAAAACCAGATGCTGTTGGGCCCCCCGAGACCCCTCTCAAGACGAGCCTCCACGACGGGATGGGACATAAGAATGTCCTGCGAATCATTCATCAGCCTGACGAGCGTGTCCTCGCCTGACCCGCGCGGAAGATGGGCATGGAGCTTCTGGCCCAGAATATCATGGGGCGGCGTGGTCTGAACCCCGTCGGACCCCTTCTTCCAGACCATAAGATGACGGTAACTGACCCCGGGGTGGAACCGGAGAAGTTCTGTACCCAACGCCTTGTTTACGGTCTCGATCACGGGTCGGGCCTCGTCCGTCGTGATATGCCCTCCGCTGTAATCGAGCATCCGGGAATCCGCTTCTGTCAGCGGCCCTGATACGCTTACAAGATTGCAGCGAAAGGCCACATCCTCGGGCTCCAGATGAACGCCCATGCTTGCGGCCTCAAGGGGTGCCCGGCCGGTGTAACAGATTTTCGGGTCGTATCCGAATATGGATAGATTGGCCACGTCCGACCCTGCCGGCATCCCCACGGGAACCGTCCTGACACGGCCCACCCTCGAGCAGGACGCGAGCCGGTCCATAACCGGCGTGTGTGCCGTCTGGAGGCAGGTCTTCCCCCCCAACTGCGCCAGTGGCCGGTCGGCCATCCCGTCTCCAAGCAATATGGCAAATTTCATGAATTCACACCTGACACGTCAAGGTATCCGGCCGGAACCGCCGGTACCGACAAGGCGCAGACCTGCGGCGGGAACAAGACGTTCCCGGGAACGCGGCTATTCCAGAACGTCACCCTCCACCAGTTCCACGTCGATCCCCTGGCTCCTCAGGTCACTGATGGCCGCCGAAACGTCGGCCTCGTCACCTTCGATCTCCAGAATCATTTCCCCCACGCTTTCGGTCACGCGCGCCCGACGAATATTGGGCATGACGTTGTGTTTCTTGGCCATGGTGAAGATGACCGGCTCCTTGATCAGAACCTGGGGAAAGGTCAATTTAACCCTCCGTTTCATTGAAGACCTCCTGCCCGCATAGATTTTGGGATAGGCCCGGCTGTACGATTGCCCCGCGGCGGCCAAGACCGTACTGCGTCCAACCCGGACCGACGGACCGTCTTCCCCACCCCGGTGGAGACGGCTAGCCCCCGGAGGGATTACCCTCCCGCAATGGCCGGTACAATCGAAACCTCGTCTCCGTCCTTGACCCCGGTATTCTCCGCGTCAAGGAACCGTATGTCTTCCTCATTGACGTATATATTTACGAAACGCCTGATCTTTCCGTTCTCCGAAATGCGTTCTGCCAGCCCAGGGTAAGCCTTGTCGAGCTCGTTCACCAGGTTGATGACCGTCCCGGGAGTTCCCTCGACGACTTCCTTGCCCTGAGTCACCCTCTGAAGAGGGGTCGGAATCCGAATCGTAACCGCCATAGTTGTTTCCTCCTTCCCAGCCAGATTGAACCTGACCGTCTCTCTATTTATGAAGTCCTCTTGGAACCCGTCCTCAGCCGTGGTCCCCGATCCGGGACAAGACCTCCTCGAAACTCCCGAGGTTGGGTTTGATCCGGTGCGGGTTGTCCACCTGGCCGTCAAGGGCCTCCTTCGTCTTCATGCCGTTCCCCGTGATGCACAAAACCGTGGAGCCTTCCCGAGGAAGCTTTCCGGACTGAAGGAGCTTTATAGCGCAGGCCAGGGTCACCCCTCCCGCGGTCTCCGCAAAGATACCCTCTGTCCTCGCCAGAAGCTTCATGGCGTCCACGATCTCCTGGTCTGTGGCATCCTCTGCCCATCCTCCCGTGTTATGGACGACGCGCGAGGCATAATAGCCGTCGGCCGGGTTCCCAATCGCAAGCGACCGGGCAATGGTATCGGGTTTGACCGGACGGATCACCTCGCTTTGTGTCTTGACCGCTACAGAAATCGGGGAACAACCCGTGGGCTGTGCCGCAAAGACCTTGCTCCTCAGTTCAGGGATAAGGTCCAGTTTGTGCATTTCCTCGAAACTCTTCCAAATCTTGGTGAGCAGGGAACCGCTTGCACAGGGAACCACCACATGGTCCGGAGCTTTCCACCCCAGTTGCTCGCAGATCTCATGCCCCTGGGTTTTGGATCCTTCCGCATAATACGGCCGAATGTTGATGTTCACAAAAGCCCACCGGTACTTGTTCGCAATCTCGCTGCACAACCGGTTTACATCGTCGTAATTGCCTTCCACGGCCATGACGTTAGGTTCGTAGGCCAGCGAAGCCACGATCTTGCTCCGTTCGAGTGTCGCCGGGATGAAGACGAACCGTCGGAACCCACCGGCCGCTCCCTGAGCCGCGACGGCATGAGCCAGATTCCCGGTGGAGGCGCAGGCCACAGTATCGAAGCCGAATTCTGAGGCTTTGGACAAGGCCACAGAAACGACCCGATCCTTGAACGACAGCGTGGGGTGCGTTACGGTATCGTCCTTGATATAGAGTTCATCGACCCCGATGGCCCTTGCCAGTCGATCGGCCTTGATGAGAGGGGTGAACCCCGACTGCTTGCCCACTACCGGTTCGCCCTCGACCGGCAGAAGCTCCCGGTATCTCCAGAGGTTCTGAGGACGTGACCGTATCTCATCACGGGTAAGCACTCCGCGGATCGATTCGTAGTCGTAGACGACCTCGAGCGGACCAAAACAGAACTCGCAGACGTAGATGGGCTCAATGGGATAATCCCTCGAGCATTCCCGACACCGCAGTCCCTTTACGTGAGCCATAACCGTCTCCCCGAGCGCCGAAGCGCTTTTATAATCTCTATTATCTCCCCGAATCCGGAGGAACCGGCCGCCCGCCCGGGGATTCCGGCCAACGGTCAAACCGGGGATCCTTACTCCACGGGGTCCTGAACCACGACCTCAACCTCGGCAACGGCTCGGTCCTCGATGCGGAAACCCCTTATTTCGGTCCCATCGCGCCCAATCCCGATGATCAGATAAACACAATCCGGATAGGCGGCCCGTTCTACATCCCGGGCCGAGGGATACGCGGGACTGACCGGGTGCGAGTGGTAGATTCCAACCATTTCCAGGCCCTTGTCCCTCATTATCTTCATGGCCCGAAACTGCTCGGCTGAATGCATAAGATAACACACCGGTGAGGGTTCTGCATTCGTAACCGGAATGATTTCTTCAACAGTTTCAGAGACTCCGGCAAGGAAACCACAGACCTCGTTGGGCAGCCCCTTCAGGGCCAGTTTGAGAAGTCGCGCCGCCTGGTCCGTGCGAAGCACAATCCTCCGGCGACGGCCTTCTTCCAGAAAGGAATCGGCCCCTTCAGAGGCTGCAGACATCCTGCGAATAGTCCTGGAGTTCCGTGATGGTCGGGTTGGAGCCGCAGACCGGACAGTTTGGATTTCTAGGGACCCGGACCGTACGAAACGTGGTCTTCAGGGCGTCGAAGATCAACAGCTTCCCGGCCAGCGGTTCACCCTTGCCAAGAACAAGTTTGAGGACCTCCAGGGCCTGGAGACCTCCGATAACCCCCGGCAGGGCCCCCAGTACGCCTGCTTCCTGACACGAGGGAACGAGCCCCGGCGGGGGAGGTTCCTCGAAGAGACATCGGTAACAGTGTCCCTTTCCAGGGACGATGGTGGTGACCTGTCCTTCGAAGCGGAGAATCGCCCCGCTGACGAGGGGCTTGCCCGTCAGAACACAGGCATCGTTCACCAGATAGCGGGTCGGAAAATTATCGCTCCCGTCAACCACAATGTCGTAATCGTGAATCAGATCGAGAATATTGTCCTTGCTCAGTCGCTCCTTGATCGGGATGACACGAACATCCGGATTCAGTGCCTCGAAAGTGGCTTTGGCTGAATCTCCCTTGTATTTCCCGAGGGTATTCATGCTGTGTGCAATCTGCCTCTGAAGATTGCTGATCTCGACCCGGTCATTATCCACGATACCCAGGGTCCCGATGCCCGCTGCTGAAAGGTAGTATCCTACCGGGCTTCCCAGCCCGCCCGCGCCCACCATAAAGACCCTCGCCTTTTGAATTCGGGACTGGCCCTTACCGCCGACTTCCGGAAGAATGATGTGGCGACTGTACCGCAGCAGCTGTTCCTCGTTGAAATCCACTTCAGTCCCTGTCCTTCCTGACCTGAATGATCCACTGGCCCTCTGACACCTTATCCACCTCCAGAACGGTGTGACCATGGTCCCTCATGGAGTTCGGTATGCTGCTCAAGGCCTCCTCGTAGTCCAAAAGAATCTCCAGGACCTCACCGACTTCCATGGTCTCGATGGCCAGTTTGGATTTTACGAACGTATACGGACACACAAGCCCGCGGATATCGATCTTCTTTGCCACCTTTACGCCCGACATGGTCTCTCCCCTGACGTCCGTTTTCGCTTCCTCCCAGGTCCGGAACCCTGAAAACTCCGCGCGCCGAACCCTCTCCAGTCAGCGCCCGTTGGCTCCTTCCACACGAATCATCATGGCGTCGGCCTCGACCACCGACAATCTCCTGATCTCCTCAAGGGCCGTTTTCACATTGTGCTCGACCGCCTCGTGGGTCAGGATCACCAGAGGCACCGAACCGCCTTCCTTCCGGCCTTTCTGGATAACGGACTCAATACTGATGTCGTGTTGGCCCAGGACTCCCGATATCTTGCTCAACACCCCGGGTTTATCGTGTACCGAGAACCTGAAATAGTAACAGGAGGTAACGTCGCTCATCTTCCGAACCTTAAAGGGCTCGTTGGCCGGTCGGCCGAAGGCGGGAACGCGGGCGGTGATGCCATGCCTCAGATTCCGGGCAATATCCACGATGTCCGCCAGAACAGCGCTTCCCGTCGGTCGGGCCCCGGCCCCTCGACCATAGTACATCGTCGGGCCAACCGCATCGCTCTCTATGTAAAGGGCATTGAACACACCGTCGACCTTGGCCAGCATCTGGTCCCTGGGCAACATCGTCGGATGCACGCGCAATTCGACCTCATGACCGTCGCTCTTGGCTATTCCAAGCAACTTGATCTTGTATCCGAACTCTGAAGCAAACGCGATGTCGAGCGGCGTGATCCGCGAAATGCCTTCCACGTACTGGGAATGGTATGAAAGCGGGATCCCAAAGGCGAGACTGGCCAGGATCGCCAACTTGTGGGCCGAGTCCACTCCCTCCACATCAAAGGTCGGGTCGGCCTCGGCATAGCCCAAACGCTGAGCTTCAGCCAGCACATCGTTGAAGGAGGCCCCTTCCTCCGTCATTTTGGAGAGGATAAAATTCGCCGTTCCGTTGATAATCCCGTAAACGGACTGAATCCGGTTGGCCACGAGCCCTTCCTTCATCACTTTGATGATAGGAATCCCCCCCGCCACTGAAGCCTCAAACCCAACGTCCACGCCCATCTTCCCGGCCGCCTCGAAGACCTCATTGCCCTCCAGGGCCAGAAGCGCTTTATTGGCAGTCACGACCTGCTTTCCGGCCTTGATCGCCTTCAGGATGATGTCCTTGGCAAACGTTGTCCCGCCCACGAGTTCGACAACAATGTCGATCTCGGGGTCCTCCACGATGGTTGAGACGTCATGGGTCAGAAGCCCGGGAGGAAGCGTGATGCCTCTGTCCCGTGTAGTGTCCTTGTCTGCAATCCGTTTGATGCGAAGGTCGAAACCCAGCTTCTTCGAAAGTTCGCTTTTCGGGTCAAGAAGGATCGAGACCAGCCCAGACCCGACCGTACCAAATCCCACGATACCGATGTTTACGATGTTTCTCTTCAATACGCTCTTTCTCCTTGCCCCTGGAATATCAGGTCCGTTTGATAGCCCTCGCGCAGTCGAAACCGTACGGTCATTGAGGATTCTTCCAAGTCACGTCCCTGAATGACAACAGAATTCGACGACCGAGAGGCAATTCCGTATAATAGGGCCCCAGCCTGCCCCTTCCCCTGCCTATTCGGCGGGTTATTATTATGCGAAAGCAACGGGTTACATGTCCATGACCAATGTCCGGAACAGAGGGCATAAAGGAAGGCGCTTCCCTCCCCACGCCGACCCCCGGCCATTGTCCTTCCTGCGAGGAGCGGCAAATGGCCCTCTAAAGACCAGGCCGAGTTCCCGTATCCAAACATGAACATTTACCTTGAAGGAGACCTGACGTTCATGCCCTTGCCCGACCTGCTCCAGTGGATCGAACAGGTTCGCAAGTCCTGTATTCTCTCTGTTACCGGCATTGACGACGCATCGGCCACAAGATCTTTCTACTTCGAGAATGGCCAGATCATTTTCTGTTCGTCCGACCATGCCCAGGAGCGATTCGGCGAATACCTGACCCGGGTGGGACAGCTTGAAGCTGGCGCCATGAAGACGGCCCTCCTGGAGAGCCGCAAGCTTGGCGTATGCTTCACCCAGTATCTGATTGACTCCCGCCTGGCCACGCTCGAAACACTCACGAACAGCCTGGCCGGTCTGGCCGAAACCATTCTCGTCGGTGTCATCGGGTCCGGAAAAGGAAGATTCATGGTAGGGGGACCCATTCCCGGCCTGATTCGGGGAGGCCCCGTGCGGCTGGGCAGCGGCCACCTCATACTGGACTCCCTCCGGAAGCTGGATGAGGCCGACCGTTACGGAAAGGCTGTCGGGTCGGATGTATCGTTCGATTCAGGGCCCGGAACACCTGCCGGGCCCTAACGGCGCAACAGGCTTCCTTCGCAGGCTGCAGTCACGCGTTCTCATCTCCACGCAGAGTTCATCCCCCGGCGTGCAACCGAGACCGCACGCGCCTTCGGACGCAAACTCCTCAGGGTCTATCTGTTCCGATGCGTAAACACAACCGGAGCAGATATCTTCCCGCAGCCGCGGAGAATTTGAACCCTCTCCTTCCTTTGGGAAACCCTGCCCCACCATCAATAACGGGCGGCGGCAAATCCCAACCAACCTTCCGCCTCCACCAAGGTGCGGTCAAAACCGGCAAGCGAGAAAGCAATTTCCTCCTGATGCCCGCCCGCCGCGATGGTGAGGCGTTGCCCCTCAAGATCAAACGATATCTCCGCCTGTTCTTTCCGGAACTGAAAGAGAAGGTCTACGGCCGTCTCGGGAAGTTCCAGGGCCAGGAGCCCTCCGTTGAACATGTTCTGCCTGAAAATCCTGGCGAAACTCGGTGCGATGACCGCCGTGATGCCGTTGGCCTCGAGAGCCCAGGGCGCGTGTTCCCTCGATGACCCGCACCCGAAATTCCGGCGGGCTACGATCACCCGGGCGTTTCGAATGGCGTCCCCCTTTGGATCGAAGCCCTCGAGCTTCAAGTCCTCGAGCAGATGCGGGCCCAGGGCCTCCCTGGAAATCTCCGTCAGGTAACGGGCCGGAATGATTTCATCCGTATTGATATCGGTTCGGTCCAGAAACAGAACCGGGCCGCCAAAAGATTTCATCCCTAAATCCTTTCCTGCTAAAGATGTCTCCCCTGTTCCGAAGAGCCGTAGGTTTCAGAGTTTACGCGGATCAGTGATCACGCCGCGCAGGGCCGTCGCGGCCGCCGTGGCCGGACTCATGAGGTGCACCATGCCCCCTTTTCCCATGCGGCCGTTGAAATTCCGGTTCGTGGTTGCCGCGCACACCTCCCCCGGAGCAAGAACGCCGTTGCTCATGCCCAGGCAGGCCCCGCAGGTGGGGTTGGTCACGCAGAATCCCGAATCCAGGAAGATGCGAATCAGTCCCTCGTCCTCTGCATCACGGAAAATCTTGGGGGTGGCCGGTGAGAGAATGCCTCTAACCGAAGGGGCAATGGTCTGGCCTTCCAGGAACTTCGCGGCCACCCGCAGGTCTTCGAGACGTCCGTTGGTGCAGGACCCGATATAGACCTGATCCACCGGGCGTCCTTCCATTTCAGAGACAGGCCTGACCTGATCGGGTTTGAAGTCATCGGTCACCATGGGTTCCAGATCCGTAACGTCGATCTGCAGTTCCTGCTCGTAGCGGCATCCCTCATCTGAGCGCCATTGGCTGAAATCCTGCAGGGCCGCTTCCGGACTCTCATACTCCTTTTCGACGAAGGGCCAGAGGTATTTCACCGTGGTCATGTCCGGCATACAAACTCCCGAGGTTCCCCCGGCCTCAACCGCCATGTTGCACAGGGTCATCCGGCTCTCCATGGACATGGCCTCAACGACCGGTCCGCCGAATTCGATAACACGATCGGTCGCCCCATTCACGGTCAGGGTCTGAATCACCTTCAGGATGACATCCTTGGCATAGGTATGTTCCGGCAGGGTTCCCGAAACATGAATACGCAGGGTCCGGGGCTCGCGAAAGGCACAAACGCCCTTCAGGAGGCCGACCTCAAGGTCCGTAGTTCCAACGCCCGCGGCAAAGGCGCCAAAGGCGCCATGAGTACACGTATGGGAGTCCCCCATAATGACGGTGAAACCCGGCCGAATAAAACCCTTCTCCGGAAACAGGGCATGGCAGACGCCGTTGCGCCCTACATCAAAGAAATCATGAATGCGTTGCCGGCGCGCCCAATCCCTCAGGATTTTTGCCTGTTGCGCCGTCTTCGAATCCTTGGCCGGAGTCACGTGATCGATGACAACCTTGATCTTCGAGGCGTCAAACACCCGGTCCAGCCCACGAGCCATCAAGTCGTTGATCGCGATGGGCGTAGTGATTTCGTGGCACATGACCACATCCAGGTCCAGCACCTTGGTCCCGGGAAAGGGTTCGTCCCGGAGATGAGAATTGAATATCTTTTCAACGAGCGTTAAGGCCATGAAAGCGTGAGCCCCTTTTCACATGTTCTCCGCAGCTATCCTTCAGTAGATATTTTAGACATAGCCACTCCCCTGGTATCAACACGCCGAACCCCCGGGAGGGTTTCGGAAGGGGTTCCCGGCGGACCACGACCGGAGCCGGATATCAGGGCATTCCGGTTCCGGATTCGCCGGCCGTGGCCCTCAATCGGTTGATGGCGGAAAGGTAGGCCTTGGCCGCGGCCACAATGATGTCCGTATCGGCGCCATGGCCACGTGCCGTGACCTCTCCCTGTTCAAGCACCACGGTCACCTCTCCGAGCGCATCGGTCCCGCCCGTTATGGCCTTGACCTCAAACTTCTGAAGTTTGCTTTGGGTTTTCGTAATCTCCGCGATCGCCCGGTACGCAGCGTCCACCGGCCCGTCCCCGGTGGCCTTTTTCTCCTCTGGCCCGGAAGGGGTCAATATCCGCACCCGGGCCTCGGGAGTGCGGCCCATGCCACTGCTGACCGAAAGGTCCTCCAACCGGTACACCTGCCCTGTCCGGGAAACCCCGTCGGAAACCAGTGTCTCAAGCTCCTCGTCATAGACCTCCTTCTTCCGGTCCGCCAGCTCCTTGAACCTCTCGAAGGCCCGGTCGATCTCCTCGTCCGAGAGGGTATACCCCAGTTCGGCCAGTCTGGACTTGAAGGCGTGACGGCCTGAGTGTTTTCCCAGAACGATGTGAATCCGCGAGAATCCGACACTCTCGGGCCGGATGATCTCGTACGTCGTACGTTCCTTCAGGAGTCCGTCCGTATGAATGCCTGCTTCATGGGCAAAGGCGTTATCCCCGACAATCGCCTTGTTCGGTTGTACCGGAATCCCCGTAATCTTGGAAACCAGCCGGCTCGTCCGTAAGAATTCGGTCGTAGTGATATTCGTATCGGCTTCGAAGAAGTCCGTCCGCGTCCTGAGCGCCATGACCACTTCTTCCATGGAGCAGTTCCCGGCCCGCTCCCCTATTCCGTTGATGGTGCATTCCACCTGTCCGGCGCCATTCAGCACCGCCGAAAGGGCATTCGAGACCGCCAGCCCCAGATCGTTATGGCAGTGCATGGAAAGCACGGCTTTATCGATATTCGAAACCCGGGTCCTCAGGGTCTTGAAGAGGCGCCCGAACTCTTCAGGAATCGTGTACCCGACGGTATCGGGGATGTTCACCGTTCCCGCCCCCGCCTCGATGACCGCCTGCGTGACCTCGCAAAGAAAATCCACGTCGGTTCGAGTGGCATCCATGGGAGAGAACTCCACATCGTCCACGAGGGAGCGGGCAAAACGGACCATTTCCACGGAGCGTTTGAGGGCTTCATCCCGGCTGATCCGGTACTGGTATTGGAGATGGATGTCCGACGTCGAATGAAAAGTGTGGATACGTTTGCGCGGAGCGTTCCGCAAGGCGTCCCAGGCCGCACGAATATCTCCCTCCCGCGCCCGTGCCAGGCTGCAGATGACCGGCCCGTCCACTTCCTCTGCGATTCTTCGGACTGCTTCAAAATCTCCCTTCGAACTGAAGGCAAATCCCGCTTCGATGATGTCCACCCCGAGCCGGGCCAGCTGACGGGCCACCAGCAGCTTCTCGTCCACATTCATGCTCGCCCCCGGGGACTGCTCCCCGTCCCGCAGGGTCGTATCGAAGATACGGATGGTCCTCATGCGTTGGCCTTGGCCCTCTTCTTCTGTTTGGCTTTCAGATAAAGGTATTCGGCAACACCGGAGGCCATATACACCATACCGAAAAGAAAAAGCACAACCGGCGGGTTAACGGTCACGAGGGCGAAAAGGGCAACGAAAAGCACAAGGATCCAGAAGGGCTTCCTCTGTCTCAGGTTGATTTCCTTCGCACTGTGATAACGGATGGTGCTCACCATGAGGTACGCCACCGTGAAAGCCAGGAGAAGAAACAGGATGTTGCGTTCCGGCCTTCCATCGAACACGTCAAAATGAAAAAGGACCGTCGTGGCAAGAATTCCGGCGGCACTGGGGATGGGCATTCCCGTAAAGGACTTGCTTTCCGCCGTATCCATCTGTACGTTGAACCGGGCCAGACGAAGGGCTCCGCACGCAATCACCAGAAAGGCCGCAGCCCACCCAAGGCGTCCAAAATCTTTCAGGCTCCAGCTGAAAAAAAGAACCGAGGGCGCCACCCCGAAGGCCACAAGGTCAGAGAGGGAGTCCAGCTGAATTCCAAACCGCGAGGTTGTGTTGGTGAGACGCGCCACCCATCCATCCAGGCCGTCAAACACTCCGGCACCAAGGATGGCCCACGCCGCCACCGTGTACTCTCCCCTGAAAGAGGCCAGAACGGAATAGAAACCGAGAAACATTCCGCACAGGGTGAGACCGTTTGGAAGAACATAAACCCCCTTCTTCACAGGCTGCCCTCAGAGGCCGAGCCGGCACCCGGGAGCCGCCCAAGAACGGTCTCGCCCGCATAGACCCGTTGGTCTTTATGAACAAGGATTTCCGTGTCAGGAGGAAGATAGACATCCAGTCGGGAACCAAACTTGATCACCCCGTAGCGTTCCCCTTTGGAGAGCGAATCCCCCGGACCCACCCGGCAAACCGCCCTTCGGGCCAGAAAACCCGCCACCTGCCTCACCAGGATCGGTCCGGCCTCTCCGGTGAGAATCATGTCGAGGTGCTCATTCTCCATGGAGGCCTCGTCACGATAGGCCGCCATGAAACGCCCGGGGGTGTGGACCACCTTCTCCACGCGGCCCGCCAACGGAGCCCGGTTCACGTGGACATTCATGGGGGACATAAAGACCGAGACCCTCGTCATCTCCCGGTGAAGGTACTCGTCCTCCATGACCCTCTTTACACTAATCACCCGGCCGTCCGCTGCTGAAACCGCGGTGTCCGGCCCAGGCGGTACCGTTCTTTCCGGATCCCGAAAGAAAAAGACCATGAAGGCCATCAGCAGAAACGGAAATACCGACAACCAGGGCCGGACCAGTCCCGCGGTCAGAACCCCAAGCAGGGCAAAGGCCAGAACAAACGGCCAGCCTTCGGGTGCCAGCGGCAATTTCACCTAGGCCTTACTCTTGTCGACCAGCTTTTTCTTGCTGAGCCACGGCATCATCGCGCGGAGTCGTCCTCCGACCTCCTCGATCTGATGGGCCGCCCCTTTTCTTTCAAGGGCTTTGAAGACCGGCTTGTTCACCGCGCATTCCTGGATGAATTCCTTCGCGAACTGGCCTGTCTGAATTTCTGCGAGAATCCTCTTCATCTCCTCTTTGACCGCCGGTGAGATGACCCGCGGCCCCCGCGTCAGATCCCCGTACTCGGCTGTGTTCGAAACCGAGTACCTCATGTTGGAAATACCGCCCTCGTAAAGAAGGTCCACAATGAGTTTCGTCTCATGCAGACATTCGAAATAGGCCATTTCAGGCGAGTACCCGGCCTCGACCAGGGTTTCGAACCCGGCCGTGATCAGGGCGGTCAGACCGCCGCAGAGCACGACCTGTTCGCCAAACAGGTCTGTTTCCGTCTCTTCGCGGAAATTGGTTTCGATAATCCCCGTCCGTCCGCCCCCAACGCCAGAGGCGTAGGCCAGCGCCAGTTTCTTCGTGTTCTTGGAAGGGTCCTGATGCACGGCGATCAGGCACGGAACGCCTCCACCCTTTTCGTATTCGGAACGCACCAGATGTCCGGGGCCTTTGGGCGCGCACATGAAAACATTGACGTCGTCCGCCGGTTCAATCTGGCTGAAATGGATATTAAAGCCGTGGGCAAAGCCCACGTAGGTCCCTTTCTTCATATTCGGAGCAATCTCGTTCCGGTAGACCGCGGCCTGGAATTCGTCGGGCAGAAGAATCATAATCACGTCCGCCACGGCGGCGGCTTCGGCCGGTGTCATGACCTCGAAACCGGCTTTCTTCGCCTTTGTCCAGCTCGCTCCGCCCTTCCGGAGACCCACGATAACCTGGCACCCGCTCTCCCTCAGATTATTGGCATGGGCATGCCCCTGACTCCCGTATCCCATCACCGCAATCTTCTTCTTGCTGAGAATCTTCATGTCTGCGTCTTTGTCGTAATAAATCTTCATCATCAGGAAATTTCCTCCGCTCTTTCGGGTATGCCCGGGTGTTTTCCGCCCGTTCTTTGATCGAAGCGCCATTATACCCAAATAGCGCGTAAAAATTGAATATTTCCGGGTCGGAGCATCCGTCCCGGGCCCGGGACAGGCACCCGGATACCCTTCGGACACGGGATGTTGACTTGCCAAGCCGAAAATTATTATAAATACCAACTTCTTTTCAGCCTCTTCACGTTTTTTTTGCATCGTCTGGACTTTGTAACACCCGATTACTGCGCGCGCTTCCCGAATCCGGGAATACCGCTTCCATAGTCGGCGGCTCAGGCCGGATTCCAGCGGGCAAGAATACGGGGCTGGATTCAAGTTCATCCGGTAGTGTAATTACCCTTAACGAGGAGGATTTACCCGATGTCCAAAATCATTGCATCCGCCGTCATCCGGGCGTCCAACGAAATGGTCAAGCGCGCCGAGGACCTTCTGGAGAATACGATCGCCGAGAAGGGCGAGGATCTCAAATTCGAGTTCCCGGATACGGCTTTCGGTCTTCCGATGATCCAGGCGATGACGGGGTACGACATCCGGACCCTGGGCCAGATGCGGGAAGGCCTTCGCTTCGCCCGGGAACTCCTTTCCGAGGAACCGGCCGACCAGCTTTGGGTTCCATACCTGGGGGAGGCCCTGGACGGCGGCATGGCTACGCTGTTTGCCCAGGAAGTGTGGCTGGCGCTTCGTTATATCGCCGGGCAGGAACCGGTTCACGACCCTGAACTCAATTTGACCTACAACGGTTACATTACCGACACCATCCAGCGCAACCTTGGAATCCAGCTCGTGGACGGGACCATGCCCGGCTTCGCGGCCATCATTGGGGCGGCCCCGACCGATGAGATTGCGGAGAAGATCGTCAAGGAGCTTCAGGAGAAAAACATCCTGACCTTCCTTTCCGGAGAATCCAACGGAGAATCCGTAACCAAACAGCTTCTCCGGCGGGGGATCCAGCTGGGTTGGGATACGCGTATTGTTCCCCTCGGGCCCCTGACCGAACACACCCTGTACGCGCTGGACTGGGCTGTTCGCGCAGCCATGATCTTCGGTGGGATGAAGCCGGGCGATTTCAGAAACATTTTGAAATATGAAAAGGACCGGGTGTTTGCCTTCGCGCTGGCCCTGGGTCCGATGGACGACATGAAATGGGCCACCGGCGCCGGAGCCATCAACATGGGCTTCCCTGCCGTTTGCGATACCGACGTTCCGGTTATCCATCCGACAGGCGTCTGCACGTATGAAGAAGTGGACAAGGAATTCGACCACGACAAGATTGTCCAGAAGGGCATCGAGGTCCGCGGCCTGAAGATCACGGTGGAGAAGCCGCCCATCCCGGTGGCCTACGGACCGGCCTTTGAAGGCGAACGCATCCGCAAGGAAGACATGTTTATCGAATTTGGCGGGCAGCGCACGCCCGCTTTCGAATGGGTCCGGATGAGGGAACTCGAAGATATCGAGGACGGCAAGGTCATCGTGGTGGGAAAGGACTGGGAAAAGCGTTTCGAGGCCGGGGGCAAGATGCCTCTGGGCATCCTCATCGAAGTGGCCGGCCGCAAGATGCAGAAGGACTTCGAATCCGTAATTGAACGGAAGATCCACCATAACATCAATGAAGCCCAGGGCATATGGCATATGGGCCAGCGAGACATCAACTGGGTCCGGATCAGCATCAATGCCAAGAAAGACGGCTTCACCCTGGAACACCTCGGAGTTATTCAGACCGCCATGACCCGAAGCCGTTTCAAGGCTATCGTCGACAAGGTTCAGGTCACCCTGTTCGTGGATGAAGAGGATGTGACGCGCGTACAGGAGGAGGCTCGCGCCTCGTACAAGGAGAGGGATGCCCGCGTGGGAAGCCTTACCGATGAATCCGTGGATACCTTTTACTCCTGCCTGCTTTGTCAGTCTTTCGCGCCAAGCCACGCCTGCGTGATCACGCCGGAGCGGCTCGGTCTCTGCGGCGCTTACAACTGGCTGGACGGTAAGGCCGCGTACGAAATCGACCCCACGGGCGGCAACCAGCCCATCGTTAAGGGGGATGTACTTGATGCACAGAAGGGACGCTGGAGCGGTGTCGATGACTACCTCAGCCAGTCCACCGGCGGGGCCGTGGCCACCATGAACGCCTACACCATCATGGACAATCCCATGACTTCATGCGGATGTTTTGAGGTGATCTGTGCCATCCTTCCGGAAGCCAACGGAGTCATGCTGGTTAACCGGGGGCACGCGGAAATGACACCCATCGGCATGAAGTTCTCCACCCTTGCCGGCACCGTCGGCGGAGGCCTGCAGACTCCCGGATTCATGGGCATCGGCAGAAACTTTATTACGAGCAGGAAATTCCTGTTTGGCGACGGAGGCTTTAAACGGGTGGTTTGGATGACCAAGGCGCTCAAGGAGAGCCTGAAGGAAGCACTTGAAGAAAGAGCGGCACAGGAAGGTGTGCCGGATCTTCTCGACAAGATCGCGGACGAAACCATTGCGCAGGATTCCGAGAAACTGCTCGAGTTTTTGAGTTCGGTTGGGCATCCGGCGCTCTCCATGGACCCGATGATTTAGGTTTTTCCAGGTGCGGGGGCCATCCCTGCGCCCAGTATGCAACGGTTACAGGGGGACGAAAGGATCGTCCCCCTTTCTTTTGCGACGGATATGGCGGATGACAGTCCGTATATAATCTGATATTAAATAGAGTTGGGAATTGAGGGGCACGAAATATCGCCTCCCGAAAACTTACCCCCTTGTCAGGAAGCTTGTGAAAAAGGTCCTTCTGGTTGACGACAACGACATGGCCCGAGGCGTGCTCGTCAAGATGCTCCGGATCAGCGGCTATGAAACGATCGAAGCCTCCACGGGCGACGAAGCCTACGAGCTGACCCGCCAGCATCGGCCCGATCTGATCATCTCGGACATCATGATGCCCTCGGGAGACGGTTATCAGTTCTGCCGGAACGTACGCACGGACCCCGAGCAGTCCAAGACTCCTTTCATTTTCTACTCGGCCGCTTTTACGTCGCCCAAGGACGTGGACTTCGCCTATGAGCTGGGGGCCACGCGGTTTATCCAGAAACCCCAGAATCCCCGGAAGATTCTCGAAATCATAAAGGAACTTCTTGAAGATGAAGAGCCTCTCCCGCTGCCGGACGCGGCCCCTTCATCGCTTGAGGAGCCTTCGTTCCTCAAGCTTCACAGCGAGCGCATGGTCCTCAAGCTTGAAGAGAAGGTGGCCGAGCTCGAAAAGACCCGGACCTTTCTCGAGACCGTCCTCAACAGCATGGCAGAGGGCCTGCTGGTTATTGACCGGGATTACACAGTGCGGGACGCCAACTATGCGGCCTGTACCCTGTTCAACCTCTCCAGAGAGGAAATCGTCGGAAGAAAATGTCACGAACTTCTCCATGGTCTTGGGAGACCCTGCGGCCCGGCAACCGCGGTTTGCCCTTTTCCCCGCATTTTTGATGAGGCTCAGTCCGCGCAGACCACATATCAGCACACGGTCACCTGCGCCGGCCATGTCCTGGAAGTCATCGCCTCACCGGTCAGGGACTCCGAAGGGAACATCACGTCCATGGTGCAACTGATCCGGGACGTAACGGAACGCGTCAAACTGGAGGAAGAGGTCAGCCGAAAGGTCAAGGAACTGGAAGACTTCTACGATGCCTCGGTGGCCAAGGAACTGCGCCTTATCGAACTGGAAAAGGCGGTGGGTCGACTCCGGGGTTCGTCACCGGAGGCTGGTTAGCCCTCCCTGTGGCCACGACCCATCGGGCCACGGACAACCCATGGAACGGGCAGGCCGGAACGGACCCATCCACCGGCCAGGGCCACACCGGCCAGATTCGCAAGAATGTCTCCCACCGAGAAGCTTCGCCAGGGCAAACCTGTCTGAAGGATTTCCATAGCCAATCCAAGGATGCTGCTCAACAGGATGGATCTGAACCATCCGAGGCCGGCCCTCATATAGACCAGGGTCGTAACAGCGTACATAAGGAAGTGGACGATCTTATCCGACCCCTCGACATCCGGCGTAGACGAAAACGGCCAGACGGACAAAAACAAAATAAAAAGGGTCCAGACGGTCACCAGCGTTCTCAGGATTATCCCGCCCATCCGTCCCGAGTCTTGAGTCACCGAGGGGCCTCCAGGACGGAAATCAGGTTCTCGGAAATACGCTTCCCTGTCCTCCGCAAGGCGTTCCGCGTAATAGAGGGCATCCCCGGGATAATCCCCAGAACGGGAATCCGTGCGATCCTTGAAACCAGTCCGGGGCCTGTCCGTTCAGCAATCCCGGGCTTCGTAGCCGTACCCGTACGGTTGAAAACCAACCCCAAAACGGGGATCCCTTTTGTGAGAAGATGTTCCACCGTGAGCAGCGTATGATTTATCGTGCCCAGCGAAGTTCTCGCCACGACTACGCATGGGATTTCAAGTTCGGAAATCATATCCGAAATCAGGTAGTCCTCCCGAACGGGAACCATCACTCCGCCCGCACCTTCAACGATCACAAAGGCGTGCCGACCGACCAGGGCGTCGAAGGAGGGACGCCAGTCCTCCTGACCGATACGTCGTTTCTCCATCTTCGCCGCCGTCACCGGGGCAACCGGTGGCCGCAGCCTAACCGGACAGAGAAGTTCCCCGGGTTCAGATGAGTCCAGCATTTTTCTGTGAAACTCCGCATCGCTGGCGATAAGTCGCCCTCCCCGCATCCGACAGCCGGTCTCGATGGGCTTCATGACACAAACCGGACCTCTCCCCAGAGACTCAAGCCCCAGGGCGATGGAGGCCGCCGCCACGGTTTTTCCGACCCCGGTATCCGTGCCGGCAATGAAAAGCCCGCGGCCTGGTCTTGCGCCCTTGCTTTCAGACCGGTCGGCCATCGATGTTGAAAACCTGCCCCGTCACGGCCTCCGCCCCGGCGAGCCACGCGATAAAGGAGGCCACGTCGTCCGGTGACCCAAACCTTTCCAGCAGGTGTTCCCTCCTGGCCTTGGTTTTCGCACCTTCAGAAGCGGACTTTCCCATGTCCGACATAATAAAACCGGGGAGAACCACGTTCACGCGAATCCCTGCGGCCCCAAGTTCCCGGGCCGCAGACAGGCCCAGACCACAAACCCCTGCCTTGGACGCTCCATAGGCCGAGAGCCCCTCACCTCCCTTTAGGGCAGCCCGCGACGATATCAGTATGATCTGGCCCTTCCCCTGTGGTGCCATGATGGCGGCGGAAAGCCGGACCACTTCAAAGGCTCCCCGGAGATTGATCCCGACAATCCGGTCAAATTCCGCATCTGAAACCCTGGCCGTCAAAGCCTCCCGCGTCACGCCGGCACAGTGGACAACCATGTCCAGTCGTCCCGCCGCCCACGCCGCCACCTTGGAGAACATCGCCTCAATGGAGGCCTTGTCCTGCAGGTCCGCCTGGCAGGTGAGGGTTTCCGCTTCAAGTCTGGAAGTCACCTGCTCAATTCGGTTTCGCCCCGTGTGGTAGTGAACCGCCAACCGGTATTTTCTGCTCGCAAGTTCCAATGCCACGGCCGAGCCCAGTCCTCCGCTTGCGCCGGTAATCAGGGCAGTGCCGTTCAAAGTACCATTCCCAGGACGTCCAGAAGGCGGTCCACGTGTGAGGCCTCATGGTCGGCCGTAAGGGAGATTCGGATCCGGCAGGCCTCCGCAGGCACCGTTGGGGGCCGTATCGCGGGACCGAAGATCCCCTGATTCCGCAGTTCCGCCGAAACCCGCACGCACCGTTCCACAGAGCCTGCATGAACCGGAAAGATAGGCGTCATCGGGTCCGCCACGAGGCCCAGCCTCTCCAAGCCCACGGCCAGGTAACGGCAAAGACGGTCCAGTCTGTCGCGCAGATGCCCCCCTTCCCGCTCCAGTATCTCTAGGGCCGCGATTCCTGCGGCGCAGGCAGGGGCCGGAAGGGCCGTACTGAAAATGAAGCTTCTGGCACGGCTTCTCAGATACGCTATAACATCCCGGTCACCCGCTATGAAACCTCCGATCCCTCCTAGAGCCTTGGACAAGGTTCCCATCTGGAGAAGCGATGCTGAACTGACCCCGAAATGTTCCGAGGTTCCCCGACCTTCTGTCCCGAGTACGCCGGTTCCATGGGCATCATCCAAGTACAGAACCCCGCCCTGCCGCTCCACAGCGGTGACCATCTCGCGAAGCGGCGCCACGTCCCCATCCATACTGAAAACCCCGTCGCTCACCACCAGGGCTTTATCCTCCTGTTGCGCGAGCGCGGCTTCCAAAGCCTCCGTATCCGCATGGGGGTATATCGTGACCTCCCCCCGGGCAAGGCGTATCCCGTCGATCAGGCTTGCGTGGTTGAGTTCGTCACTCAGAATTCTCGTCCTTTCGTCCGAAAGCGCCGGCAAAGCGCCGACGTTCGCGGCATAGCCTGAGGGAAACAGAAGCGCCGCCTCGGTCCTCTTGAGGGTTGCGAGTCGGGCCTCGAGTTCCTCGTGCAGCCTGTGCGTGCCGGACATCAGCCGCGAAGCCCCCGAACCCCACCCGAAATCTCGGATCGCCTGCTCTGCCGCCTCGCGGACTTCCCCGCGCTGTGCCAGACCAAGATAATTGTTTGACGCAAAATTGATGAAGGGCCGACCTTGAATGGAGATCAGCGCACCCTGACAGGAATCCACAGGCCAGGTCTCACGTCGAAGCCCGCGCTCCTCCAGCTCTTGAAGACGTTTCCCGAAATCCAACCTAACCTCCAACCCGTGCGGGACGCCTGCGCATCCACCTCTTCCTTGGGAGGCTCTGAAGCGCCTCGAGCAAAGCAAAACTCCGGTTCCGGTTCCCATAGCTGGCCCGAACGCGGATGGGGACCATCCGATCTTCCCCACAGGCCGAGCATAAGAGGCCTGCTACCCGGTCACCCTTCAGTAAAGAGATCCGGAATCGCGTCTTCGGTCAAAAGGCCCAGACATCCCTTCAGCGACGTCACGATGACGGGTGTGCGCTCAAGGTACTCCAGGACGCCGGGCACATCCGTCACCCCGATGAAGAAGGCCCGGCCTCCCCGCCGGCTTCCTTCCTTCTTGAGGTGAGGAATGCGAACGTAGCCCAAACGGCGCGATGCAACATACCCGGTCGTATAATCCGGGTCGTCAGATACGCACAGTTCCGCCACCACCTTGGGGTGAGCATGAACCTTGCTGGCCAGAACAAGGGCCTCTCGCACGGTTTGATGGTCCCAATCGAAAGCCGCCAGCATCCTGGAAAGGTCCCTTTCCGCACGTCTGGATATCCCCATCCGGGACACCCGGACACCGCGTTCAAGGTTCGGGTCCAGCCGTACCCCTTCCGTATCCAGAAGAATCCCGCCCCGCAACCCATGGCGCCGCCCGATAAAGTTCCATGCCGTTCTCATCCCCTGGGTGCCGATGCCACAACCCGCCAGGAGACGTTCGGCCATCTGCCGGCCCCGACGCGGCTCTTCGTTCTGGAGGGTGGTTACCCGGAGTGCGGGAATCTCTTCGGGTTTGACCTCCAGCGCTTCCAGGGTAATCACGACCTCGTCAGGCCGGCCCAAACCGTGTGTCAAGGCCCGTTCCGCATACCGCCCGACCATGCGAACCGCCAGCGGCTCCGAATAGAGACCCTCCGCACCGGAAACGTGACGTCCGTCCCGTGAGGCACGCATACGCACACTCAGAAGACGCGAGTTACGGGACATGTCGCCTGACCCGGTAACCTCCTTCACGAATCATTGCCATATCGTCCTCCGGGTCCCGCCCAAGCGTGGTGAGATAGTTTCCTATCAGAAATCCGTTCGCGCCGACGGAAAGAAGGGTCTCCGGATCACGGGGGAATACGACGTTCCGGCCGCCGCAAATCCGTATTTCCTTTTCCGGCAGTACCAGGCGGAACAACGCCACTATGCGAAGGGCCTCCTTCCTGTCCAGGAGCGGGCGACTGGCCATGCGCGTCCCCGGAACCGGAACCAGGAAATTGATGGGAACCGAATCCACGTCCAGGTCCCTCAGCGCAAAGGCAAGGTCAATCCGGTCCTTCCAGGTCTCCCCCATGCCGAATATCCCTCCGGAACAGACGGAGAGTCCAGAAGATTTGGCCCTGGCCACCGTCTCAACGCGCTCCCGGTAGCTGTGCGTCGTACAAACCGTTCCAAAGAAATGTTCTGAAGTTTCAAGGTTGTGGTGATAACGATGAAGCCCGGCCTCCTTCAATCGAACCAGGTCAGCCGCGGAAGACAACCCGAGCGTGGCACAGGGAAGCAACCCCGTTTCCGAGACAGCCGACACCATGTCTGACAGGCGTCCCAGTTCACGCTCCCTGATCCCCCGCCCACTCGTAACGATGCAGAACCTTCCGGCGCCCACCGCCCTCGAAGATAAACAGGCGGTCGTTACTCTATCCTTGTCGACAAGCGGGTAAACCTTGGAATCGGTCTGGTGTCTGGCCGACTGAGCGCAGTAGGCACAGTCCTCTGTACAGCCTCCGGATTTCACGTTGATGATCGAACACAGGTCCAGTTCCGTCCCTGAACAGGCATGACCGGCCGCTCGGGCATACCCGTGAAGCGTCTCCTCGGGAATTTCCAGCAGCGCACGGGCCTCTGCGTGCGAGGCAATCCTGGGAAAGGATAGGGAAGACATCAGCCCTTTAGACTGCGATTACACTGCGCGCAGACAGGACCTGCAGGGACCACCGTATGGCAATGGGGACATTGAACCATGTCGATGGGCCGGCTCGTGCCGCAATGCTCGCAGACACCGGCCCCGGCGGGCATGGGTCGCCCGCATCCCGGGCAACGCGTAAACAGTCCCGGCCTGGGCACGGTTGGGAGGAACGCCACCACGACAACGGCCACCGGAAGAAGGAAACAGACCAATCCCCACCCGAGCGTATTCCTCCCCTTATGGGACGCCAGATACGCCCCGAGAAGGCCCGCGGCAAGGTTCAGGATCAGTAACCGGCCCACTCGTGCCTTCCCCGAACCGGCTACCGGAACATGGTCCCCTCGAATCTAATTGGCCGACTCCACAATTTTGATCTTCATATCGATCTTTTCTTTGGGATTGTCCCTTCGGTCACGGGGCTGGCTCACAATCTTGTCGGCCACCTCCATCCCCGATATGACTTTTCCGAAGGCCGTGTACTGTCGATCCAGATGGGGGGCATCGGCCACACAGATGAAAAACTGGGAGCCCGCGCTGTCCGGATGCTGGGAACGGGCCATCGAAAGGATGCCTCGCGTGTGACGCGTGTCGTTGAATTCCGCCTTCAAATTGAAGCCGGGCCCTCCCACGCCGTCGTTGGCACGGTTGTCATCCTTGGAGTTGGGGTCGCCCCCCTGGATCATGAACCCCGGAATGACACGATGAAAGGCCGTGCCATCATAGAACCCGCTTTTGGCCAGCTCGATGAAACTGCTTACATGATTCGGGGCCTTTTCCGGGTAAAACTCGACCTCCATATTCCCGAATTTCGTCTCGATGACGGCCCTCGTTTTCTTCATTTTCTCAATATCTTCCTTACTGAAAGTCTTGTTCTTGACCTCAAGGGCCATCAGGATTCCCGGCAGAAGAACAAGGCCAAGAACTGCAATTCCCAGGACACTCATACGCATTGAAACACCTCCATCATGCATTGCATTAGATATTTTGACGCAACATATTGTAATTATGTCATTAAATAGGCTGAAATATCTTTCGCAGACAGGAAGGCATTCGTCACACAGTCATTCAGGGCCACGCCCCTGAAGGCATTGCCGGTCATGTAGAGTCCGCTCAGCCCGGTCAATTCCTTCTGAATCGCTGACAATCCCTCGGCATGCCCCCGGAGATACTGCGGTATGGCCTTTTCATGCCTGTATACACGCACAAAGTCGGGCAAAGCCTCTATCCCCATAATAGTCTTCAATTCCTCACGGACCAGATCCACAATACGATCCTCGCTTAATAGCGCCAGGTCCGACGCCCTGGCACCGCCGACCATGCTACGGAGCATGATGTACCCCGCGGGGGCGCGATTGGGAAAAATACTCGTATCCCAGAGAGTACCCAGAACCTTCCGACCTTCTCTCGAGGGAACCAGAAACCCAAACCCGTCCAGCGAATGGGATATCTTCTCCTTTCTGTACCCGAGACTGCAAATCGCCAGGGACGGATAGGGAATACGGTCCAGAATCCCGCCAATCCTGGGGCAGACTTCCGAAAGGATTTCTCGGCCCGCATAGGCCGGAACGGCCAGAACCACCGCGTCTGCCCGAACCACCTCCCCTCCCGAAAGTTCCACAGCCCAGGTCTTTCCTTCAGGCTCAACCCGAACCACCCCCTGGCCCGTGCACACCCTGCTTCCCAGGGTCTCGCAAAGTGCAGACACAAGACTTCCCATGCCTTCGGCAAACGAGGTAAGCTTCCCGCCCGGCCCTGCGCTGGGTTTATCGGTTTTTCCCTCTTTTCGCGCTCTCTTCTGAAGTGCAATCAGGCCGCGGATCAGACTTCCGTACTCCTGCTCAATCTCGTAGATGCGCGGAAAGCAGCTCTTGAGGCTGAGGGCCCCGGCATCACCGGCGTATACCCCGGAGGCCATGGGATCGATCATCTTCTCAAAGGCCTCGCGACCGAGTCTGCGAATGGCGAACTCGGCGAGGGTTTCATCCGGGTCCGTCCCCCGGGGAGTAAATATTTCCCCGAGAATCCTCAGGCGGCCCCGAAGGCTGAGAAAGTTCGAAAGGAAAAAAGACGGGGGCGATTCCGGAAGACGGTGGAGTACGCCTTCAGAATAGATATAGCGTTTGCGCGACGCGTCGTAACTCCGGAGAGGTTCAAGGGCCAGCCTTCCCGCAAGTTCCAGCGTTTTGGGCTTGTTATCCAGAAAGGCGTTGACGCCCCATTCGCACAGAAACCCGTCGGGTGTCCTTTCCGTACGGATCTTTCCTCCGGAAACCTGCTCGGACTCGAAAACGCGCACATCCAGTTCGGGCACACGTTCGAGAAGGGCATAGGCGGTGGCTAGTCCGGAAATCCCGGCCCCGGCGATCACAACCTTCATGGTCGGTATCCGCCTTTCTTAACGCCTTGGAGCACTATTTCTTCCGGCTGAGTTGGTGGACCATTTCCACCAGGGCAATAGCATTTTCCCTGGGCGTGGGAGGCAGAATCCCGTGCCCGAGATTGAAGATGTGGCCCGGCCGGCCCCCGGCTCTCTTCAGAATATCTTTCACCCGTTTCTTCAGTTGATCCTGGGGCAGGAAGAGCGTGCACGGATCCAGATTCCCTTGTACGGCCACGTTGTGCCCGAGGGCTTCCCATGCCGTATCCAGGTCGTGACGCCAGTCCAGCCCGATAACGGAAGACCCTGCGCTCTTTACAAGGTCCAGAATGGTCGAACTGCCGTTCACGTAGTAGATCACAGGAACTCCCTTGTTCTGTTTCTTCACATACGATATAGCCTTCTTGATATACGGCAGGGCATACTTCCTGTAATCGGCGCGCGAAAGAAGCCCAGCCCACGTGTCGAAGAACTGGATCGCCTGGGCACCGGCTTTGATCTGGGCATCCGCATAAATAGAGACGGTCTCCGTAATCTTCTCCATGAGTGCCGAGAAGATGTGGGGTGCCTGAAACATGAGGCGCTTGGCACCGGAGTAATCCTTCGACGTCTCTCCCTCGATCATGTAGCAGGCCAGGGTAAACGGTGCGCCGCAGAAGCCTATGAGAGGGACCTTTCCTTCCAGTTCCTTGCGAAGAATTCGAATGGACTCCAGAACAAAACCGAGATCATCCTCAGGGTCGGGAATCCCGAGGCGGTCTACAGCCTGCATGGATTTCACAGGGGGTTCCAGTACCGGACCCTTTCCCTTGATGAACTGGAGTTTGAGCCCCATCGTCTCAACCGGGGTCAATATGTCCGAAAAGAGTATGGCGGCATCCACGCCCAGAATTCGAATAGGCTGAAGCGTAACCTCCACCGTCAGGTCCGGTGTCTTGCACACCGTCATGAAGTCGGCTTTCTTTTGGACCTCCCGATACTCTTCAAGGTAACGTCCCGCCTGCCTCATGATCCAGACAGGCGTATAATCAGTTTCCTTCCTTCGGCACGCTCTCAGAAACGGATAATCCATGAAACCCTCCAAAGAAATGTATTGATGGCCAGAAAAGCCCCCAAACGGCCGGGGGAAGACACGTGACCGGAATGTTTCACGCGGGGTTACGGGCCGGCACGTACGGATTAGGGGACATCAGGGCTTGATAACCTCTTTTTTCAATTTGACAGGGACGTAACCACAGAAGGGTTCTTCATCCATGTAATCCCCGGTGATGGCGTAGGCGCGGGCCCGGCACCCGCCGCAGACCCCCACATACTCGCAGGACCCGCAACGGCCTTTATAACTCTTGAAATCGCGAAGATCCCGGAAAAGTTCCGATTTTTCCCAGATCTCACGGAAAGGCTGTTTCAGGACATTTCCGGCCGATTTCGGAAAGTAACTGCATGGAAGCACCTCACCATCCACATCAATGAGCGCGATCAGCTGTCCGGCAAGACAGCCCTTGGAACCACCCGTCGAAAACTTGAGGGTTCTCTTCTCGACCTTTTCCTCTTCCTTCTTATTCCTCTGCAATACAATCCTGTAATAATGAGGCGCGCAGGTCGGACGGACGAGCATATCCTTCTCTTTGCGCTCCATCTCGTAGTGCCAGTTCAGGATTTCCTCGTACTCTTCCTTTGAAATCAGTTCCTCCATGATCTCCTCGCCCCGACCGGTGGGGACGATCATGAACATATACCAGGCCGTGGCACCCAGGTCCTTGGCCAGCCGGGCCAGCTTCGGTATCTCCTGCTGGTTTCTCCGCGTAAAGGAAGAATTGATGAGAAACTCGATCCCGTGTTTCTTGAAAAGTTTGGCGGCACGAATCGCGCCTTGGAACGCACCCTTTTGCTGCCTGAAGTTATCGTGAACCTCTTCGGTCGACCCGTCGAGACTCAGCGAACAGATGCGTATCCCGGAAGATTTGATCTTTTCGCAGATTTCGTCCGTCACGAGCATCCCGTTGGTGGCCATGCACATCCGGAGGCCCTGTTGGGTGCCGTGAGCCGCAATCTCGAAGACGTCCTTTCTCAGAAGGGGTTCCCCCCCGGACAGAACGACAACGGGCTTGGCATAGTCCGCGATCTCATCAAGCAGTTTGAAGGCCTGCTCCCGGGTGAACCCCGGATGCTTGTCCGTAATCAGGGAAGAGGAACGACAATGAACACATTTGAGATTACATCGCCGGGTAATCTCCCAGGCGATCCATTTGGGTGTGAATTCCTTGATCATAGTGAACATATTTATAACACGTGGACGGGGCCGGGCACAAACAACCTTGCGGAATCGCTGACTTTTTCTAAAATCCGCCGCCGGTTCCGCGGAAGGGTCGGCCCGTTCTCGAAGACCCTCCGGCGAAGCCTCAAGTGGGCCTGATAGGCCCTAACTCGTGCCCAAGTTTCCCTTCCCTTATCCTCACGGTGCCTGGAGAGGGTCGTCGCGGCCGATAGGGACACCAGGCTCCCTGAACCGCCTCTCGCGGACACGCCGTAAACCCGCCCCCCCGGACCCCCTGGCTATGAACACGGTAGAATAGAGCCTGTCGCACTGAATTTCAGCCGATGGATTACGCCTCAATTCTTGTTTCCAGAGTCAGGACCGTCCGCCGTCTGGCCGCTTGGCGCCGGGGAATGGCCTTCGCGTCAGCCTTTACCGCGGCGCTTGCTCTCGCCCTGATCCCATTTTTTACGCTTCCCGCCCGGGTCTCGGAATCCTTTCGGGTATGGTCCGCCGTGATAGTTCTGGCGGTTTCGCCCGTGATTCTTCTGGGGGTATATGCAGCACTCAGAAGGTTCCGAAGGCCCCGGCTCTCCATGAGCGCGGCGGCAGGCCTTCTCTCGTCGGGACGCCCGGACCTGAAGGACCTCGTTGTTTCGGGTTCGGATCTTTCCCGGTGGGGCCCGCAAACCACCAGTGAAAGAGGGGCCAGCCTTTCCCTGGTCCAGGCTCAGGTCAGAATGGCCGCAGAGGCGGCCAGACAGCTCGAGCCCTCCCGTGCGCTTCCCGCGGGCGAATTGACGCCTTGGGTGATTCTTCTGGCCGGGAGCGTCTGTTTTGCGGCTGCCTTTCTCATTGCTGACCCTTACGGGGCGTTGACCGGTTGGCGGGCCGTTGTCCGAGCCCTGCGTCCTTCCCCTATCACCTTTAACAGCGCGAGATACACCCTCTCTCCACCGGCTTATACAGGCCTTCCGGAGACTGTAATCGAGGATGTAAGCGGTTCCCTGAGGGCCCTTCCGGGTACACGGGTATCTGTGGAATCCCTGTTGTCTGGCAAAGTTGAACGGGGCGTGGTCCTTCCGGAGGGCGGTGACCCCATCGAAGGGACCGTCCAGTCGGACCGAGAGTTCCGCGTGGCCTGGATTCTGGGCAAATCCGGCGAATACCGGTTTGAGTTTTTCCGTTCGGGTGCCCTCCTCCCCTTGGGCTTTACGCCCGAGCCGTTTGAAATGCTCCCGGACCACCCGCCTGAAGCAACTCTGGTGACCCCCGAGGCAGACCTCGAGATCCTCAAGGACGCTGTGGTTCAGGTTTCTTTCCGTGCGGAGGACGATTTTGGAATTGAAAGGGCCGAGGTTGTGCTGCGGGGAGACAAAGAGGTCAGACTTCCCGTGCGGATGGAGCCGGGCAGGACCACGGAGGGGTCTGTCCAGATTCTCCCCCTGCGATACGAAGGACTGGGTGAGGGTGCCCATCTCAGCGTAACCGTATGGGACAACGATTCGGTCGCGGGCGCCAAGGCGGGGTCCACCCGTTCGGTATACCTGTCATTCATTGATAGAAGAAAGATTGTGGAAACCATTGAGAACCTCGAGGAGCGCCTCTTCGAGTCCCTGGTTCTTTACCTCGGAGACCATCTCGAGCATCGTGAAGGTGAGCAAACGGGTATGACCCGGCTCCGTGATGGTGCCGAGGACCTCCTCCGCCTCATGAGCGAACTGTTGAGGAACCAGCAGATGGAGCTGGTTCTGGAATCGCCTCCCTCCCTAGCTCTGATCTCCATTAAGACGAGTCTTGAGGTCGTCCTTCGCCCCTTCATTGACGGCTCGGATGACCGAGGGCCGATAATACCGGAACTGGAACGGGACATTCTCCTCCTGGACCGCCTCCTCAGAAACCTCAATATGGAAAAGGCCCTTGGTCTTGGGGAGGAGATCTCCGCCCTGCAGAGAAGTCTGTTTGACGAACTTCAGAGCGGAACCGATCCACGCAGGATGCAATCGCTTTTGAACAGAATAATGGAACTCATGTCCAGGATGAACCAGATGCTGGCCCGGGAACGCGAATCCATGCCTGAAGAGTTCGTCAACGCGGATGCCGTCCGGGATATGCCTAAATCGGACCTTCAGGAGGCCCTGGAACGTCTTCAGAAAGCTCTGAAGTCGGGCAATTCAGAGGAGGCCCGTAAGGCGGCGGAGGAGCTTCTTGCTCAAATGAGTTCCTGGCTTTCCGCGCTCGAAGATGCGGCTCGCGCCGCATCGGAGGGTACATCGGGGATGATGCTTGAGGATATGTCAGAGCTTGAACAGGACCTGGGGGAGCTGATGAAGGGACAGGAAGGCCTGCTCAATGAAACGCGGGAACTCTCGGCCCGGGAGAGCGGACCGTCCGCTGAAATGGACCGTGCGGCTTTTCAGCAAATGATGAAGAGGTTGGAGTCCCGTCTGGATGCCGTTGCGGAAAACGTAAGACAGAACGAGGCACGCATTCCGAGACACCAGATGGGCTGGCACATGAAGCCCGAGACCAACCAGGCCCAAAGGTCTCTGGAATATTTCGAGAAGAGACGCCGTTTCAATGAAGCCCTTTCAGAAACACGCCAGAATCTGCGGTCCGACCCGGCTCGGAGCCAGGACATGATTCCTTATCTCGAGGGTGCCTACCGTGACGTCTACGCCGAATTCAATGCCAGGTCTGAAGAGGCTTCAGAAAGCGTCAAGCAGAACCTGAAGCAAGGCGAAGCAGCAGGTCAGAAGCAGATCGAGGCCTTCAGGGAGGAACTGGAAGGCCTGTTTGGGAAATCTTCTTCCGAAATTTCCGAGGAAGTCCGCCGTCAGCTCGCCGGTCTTGGCGAAAAACAGCAGGGGTTGGAAGAAAAGACGGGAGAGTTCGGATCGAAGCTCCGGAAGACCCTGAAGAACCTGCCCTTCCTGCCGCCTAACGTGCCGGGAATGGCGGACCAGGCCCAAGACGCGATGGGAGAGGCTTCCGGACAGCTGAAAGCCGCGGACCGCCCCGGGGCTCTGCAGTCAGAGAACCGTGCGCTTGAGGGACTCTCCGGTATTGCCAGGGAACTGCAACAGGCCAAGAAGAAGATGCAGGGGGGCGCTTCCGGTGAGTCCGGATTCAGGATGGTTCAGAAGCCGGGGGGCCCGGGGTCCCAGGGACAGGATGTGGATCGAAGTCACGTCGAAATCCCCGAGGAGATGGAAGCCCGGGAACTAAAGGGCTTCCGGGAGGATGTCATGAGGGCCATGCGGGAAGGCAAGTACCCCAGAAATTACGAAAAGGATGTGGAGTCCTATTACGAACAGTTAATAAAGTAGTACATTTACAAAAACATGCAACAACTTGTAACTAAACATAAATACTATTATTACAAAACCATAAAAGGGCTGGGACTTTTACTCGGCGGCCTTCTTTGCGGTGTTACCCTGCTGGGCGTTCTTCACGGCTATGCGACAGCGACGGAGATCTACGGGATTTCGGAGAAGTCTCTGGGGCTCTACAAGGGGAGCGGGCTCCTTTTTGAATGGAGGGTAAAGGAGGCCCGTGAACTGGTGGATCGACTGAACCGGGAGTCCCCGAACGATCCCGACGTCCGGGGGCTTGAGGCGAGGGTTCTTTTCTTCGAGGGGCGTTACGCCGAAGCCCGGGCGGTCATGGAAAGGAACCGGATGACAGGCTCTTTCCCGGAACTGGTCGCCACAACCGACGACGCGACCAGAAACATGCGGACCCACAGGAGCGACCATTTCGTTATCAGCTGGGCGGACCCCCGTGATGAGATTCTGGTTGAGCCGGCCCTTGAGGGTCTCGAAAAAGCCAGGGTCGCCGTATTGCGGGATCTCGGGTTTGAACCGGAGGCCCCCGTCCGGGTGGAAATTTATCCGAGTGTGAGCCAGTTCACATCGGTGTCAACGCTGACGCGCAAAGAAGTACGTACCTCAGGAACCATAGGCCTCTGCAAGTTCAACCGGCTGATGATCGCCAGCCCGAGGGCGACCCTGCACGGATATGGCTGGAGGGACACCCTGAGCCACGAATACCTCCATTTGGCCATCTATCATTTGAGTCGTGGACGTGCCCCCATCTGGGTTCACGAAGGCATTGCCAAATATCTGGAAGGCTCCTGGCGTGGGGCGTACGGGGACCTGAGCCCCTCTTCGGAGGCCCTGCTTAGCCGCCGCATGAGCGAGGGGACTCTGATTTCCCTTGAAACGATGAGCCCGTCCGTGGCCAAGCTTGAATCTGCAGAGGATACCCAGCTGGCCTTTGCTGAGGTGGCCACCATGATGACCTTCTTGGTGGAAACAAAGGGTCTGGAGGCCCTGCAGGCTCTCGCCGAAGCGATCGGCGACGGGCGGGATGATAGAGAAGCCCTCGAGGCCGTATGGGGTGACTCTTTCGCGGCTTACGATGCCCGCTGGCGCAGCTGGGTTCGCACACAGCCCCTCGGTAAAGGAGAATACCAAATCCTCCCCCTGGCCCTTGCCGACGAGGCGGAAGAGAGCGAAGATCCCTCGGCCATCCCCGACCGGGAGGCGGAGAACTTTGTCCGCCTCGGCGATCTGCTCCGGGAGCGTGGCCGGGTTCATGCGGCCGCCGTGGAATACCAGAAGGCCTACGAGCAGTCTCCCTCCCTCGCGGGAGTGGCTTCCCGCTATATTTGGGGACAGATGGCGATCGGGCGATATCAGGAATCGGTGGCCGCAAGCGATGCGGCGCTAATGATATATCCCGAACTCGGGGTCCTCTGGGGCAGGAAGGGCATGGCCTTGCTCGAATTGGAACGATATTCGGAAGCGATGGAGGCCCTTCGGGCCCTGATGGAAATCAACCCTTTCCACATCCCCGGCCGAAGGGCCCTGCTTGTGGCAGCCCGGCATGCCGGCGAGACCTCGGAGGCGCAAAGACAGGAGTGGGCCCTGTCGCTCCTCGAAAAGGAGACCGCGCACCCCCCCCTTTAAAGGGGATAGACAAGGCTTCGGTATCGGACCAGGGCCCGGCCGACCGGAAAGGCCCTGTTTTCAATTCATGAAGGCGTGCCTATAATGATGTTTTTGCATCGCCCGAACCATCTCAAATGAAAGGATTTCCATGAACGATAGTGCAGGAGTACCCCTCACGCCCCGGCAGGACGAAGAACTGGTTCGCCAGGCCTCGGAGGCCCGGGCAGCCATAACTCACGAAATCGGCAAAATCATCGTAGGACAGAAGGAAGTCCTGGAACTTCTGCTCATCGCCCTCTTCTCCAGGGGGCACGGTCTCTTTATTGGTGTCCCTGGCCTGGCCAAAACACTTCTCATTCACACCCTGGCGGATTGCCTGGCCCTTGACTTCAAGCGCGTCCAGTTCACTCCAGACCTCATGCCCTCGGACATCACCGGAACGGAAATACTTGAAGAGGATCATTCCACGGGAAAGCGGATCTTTCAGTTCGTCAAGGGGCCTGTCTTTACGAACATTCTCCTGGCCGACGAGATCAACCGAACGTCACCCAAGACCCAGGCGGCCCTTCTGCAGGCCATGCAGGAATACCGGGTCAGCGTAGCCGGGGTTGACTACCGCCTGGAACAGCCCTTTCTGGTGTTTGCCACCCAGAATCCGATTGAACAGGAGGGAACCTATCCGCTTCCGGAGGCTCAGCTCGACCGGTTCATGTTCTCCATAGATGTGAGCTACCCCGATGAGGAGGAAGAGGTGGAGATCGTCCGCAGAACCACCTCAGGCTCGCCTCCACCCCTTGCGAAGATTCTTGAGCCGGGACGCATTCTTGAATTTCAGGCGCTCGTTCCCAGGGTTCCGGTCGCCGATTCGGCGGTGGATTATGCGGTCCGTCTCGTACGGTCCACAAGGCCTGGAAAGTCTGCCCTGACGCCAATCCGGGAATGGGTTTCATGGGGCGCCGGTCCCAGGGCAGCTCAGCACCTTGTCCTTGCAGCCAAGGCCAGGGCCATGCTCGCCGGACGTTATGCCGCAGGTGAGGAGGATATTCACGCGCTGGCCATCCCGGTTCTCAAGCATCGGGTCATCCCGAATTTCAAGGCAGAGGCCAAGGGGATCGGTTCCGCCACTATTCTGGAGGAAGTCATCGAGGCGATCCCGCGTGCTTGAACGGTTCGACGTTATGGACGCAGACCTGGCGGCCCGACTGAGAACCCATGAAGTGCCGGGCCCACCGACCCTGTATCCTCATCGCGGCAGCCATTCGAGCCCTCGACGGGGCGCGAGTCTTGAATTTTCAGAGCACCGGGAGTATTCGCCCGGCGAAGATACCCGGGATCTCGACTGGAAGCTTTTCGCCCGGACCGACCGCTACCACTTGAAGCGGTACGAGGACGAACGACTGCAGAGGGCCTCCTTCCTCCTGGATGCCAGTGCCTCCATGAGTTTTGGTGCGGAAGTTGATGCAGGACTGAAGGGGTCCAAGTACCACTACGCCGCACGCATCGTCTGGGCCCTCTCAACCCTTCTTCTGCACCAGGGTGACGCCGTGGGCCTCGGCACGGCTGGGGGACGTCGGCCCTCGGTTTTCCTCCCGCCCAGAAGCGGCCAGGGCCAGTCCGAAGCCATCACTGAGATTCTGAGCGGAACCGAACCCGGGGATGAAGCCACGCTCCCCCATGCGGTCAATGCCGTAGGCGAACAGCTCAAGGGCACAGCCGCCCTCTTCGTTGTTTCGGATTTTCTCGACAGCCCGGATGCGGACCTCGAAACCATCCAGATGCTGAGAGGCCGCGGCATCCGGCCCCGCCTCGTCCATGTCCTTCACCGCGATGAGGTGGAA
>QJVM01000011.1 GCA_003235715.1 Nitrospirota bacterium | reverse complement strand
GATCCCTGGATAGCGTTGCCTGATAAAGCCCAGGATGGCGAAGGAACAGACGGCCTGGGCCAGATAATTCAGGGAAAGCCCCACGGTCTGGGGGCGGATTCCATCGAGAATCCCTGTGAGCCGTTCCGAGAAGTAGGGGAAGAAGAGATTTGTCTCAGGGCGTGAGGCTGCGCGAATCAGGTCCCCGCTTTTCTGGGGTGACAGCGCCGCGTCCTCGTAGTTGGCCAGACCCAGGCGTACGCCCTGCTGCCGGGCGGTCACTTCGAGAACCCTGTTGATATCGGCCACGGCCCTGCGATACCGTGCAGGGTTTTCTGTTATCTGCGGCGTTCGAAGGCTGGCCAGACTGGCGTCCAGATTACGGAAGGCACGACGGCTCCACGTGTCCGAGGCACAGGATGCGGACCCAAGGAGAGAAAGCTGGCCCTCAAGGTTGGCATCCAGAAGGGTGCACCGCAGCCCTGCTGACCGGAGGGCACCGGCCAGACGGGCGATTCCTGCGGGCGGTTCGGCGGGTTTGGCCAGCGGCGGATGGATGAGAAGTATTGATTGCATATCAGGAGTCCGGTCCTCGCGCCATTTGACAGAAGACCTTGATATTATGGCTGATTTGTGATTCAAGGCCCGCCGGTTTCATTCGTCCGGCCAATCGGTCGATAATCCGGGTATGTCTGGATATAATGAACCCTAAAGCCGCTTCTACACGAGCGGGAAATATTAAAAGGAGGTCCTATGACCCAATTTCATAAGACTGTTCTGGCAGGAATCCTTCTGGCCACCTTTGGCCTGAGCGCATGTACGACCATTAATCCCTACACCCAGGAGAAGCAGGTGAGCAAGGCGGCCATTGGCGCCGGGATTGGAGCCGCGAGTGGCGCCCTGATTGGCGCGCTGACGGCCAAGGACAAGAATCGCCGGCGGAACGCCCTGATCGGGGCAGGCGTCGGTGCCATTGCGGGGGGAGGTGTCGGCTATTACATGGATGTGCAGGAGGCCAAACTCCGGCAGAGGCTCGAGAACACGGGCGTCAGTGTGACCCGCCAGGGCGACAACATTGTTCTCAATATGCCCGGCAACGTCACCTTCGCCACGAATTCGCCGAACATCAATGCGAATTTCTACGACGTGCTGAACGGGGTGGCCATCGTACTCAAGGAGTACGAAAAGACTTACGTGGACGTGGTGGGCCACACGGACAGCACCGGGAGCGCGGAGTATAACCAGAAGCTCTCAGAAGACCGGGCCCGGAGCGTAGCCGGATATTTGAATAGCCAGGGAGTGCTGGCCGAACGGATGCTCCTGGCCGGACGGGGGGAATCCGAACCGATTGCCTCCAATGATACGCCGGAAGGCCGCGCTCAAAACCGAAGGGTAACCCTTCAGATCGCGCCTATCACGCAGTAGGATTGAAGAGCCGGGAAGCTTTTGTCTTCCCGGCTCTTGTGTTTGAACCTTCCCTTGTCATTTATCAAACCAATAGCGCGGATACCCGTTAGGCGCGGGGGCCGGCTTATATCCTTCGATTCAAACCGCTACTGAAATGACTTCGTGGCCTCCGCCGGTCAGGCAGCGGCCCCCGTCCGGGGTGACCTCGAAAGTGTTTTCCACCCCGACCATGCCGACGCCCGGTATGCCCATCTTCGGTTCTACGGCGATGACCATGCCGGTTTCAAGCGGCAGGTCAAATCCATGGGCCAGGACCGGGTATTCATCCACAGCCAGCCCGATTCCGTGGCCCACAAAATTCACCTTGTTTCCGGCCAGACCCATGAACCCGTCGGACCAGCCGGCACGGGCTGCCCAGGACAGGCAGTGGTCCCATATCCCGGAAGGCGGGGTGCCCGGTTTCAACCGTGCGGCTATCCAGGCCTCCATTTCCAGGCAGAAGTCGTGGGCGGACCGGACCCTTGCGGGCATGGTGCCCAGGTCACCCAGCCAGTAGATTTGGGTCTTGTCTGTCTGGTAACCCTCCAGCATGAATCCATTATCTATGGCCAGGGGTTCGCCCTTCTTCCACACTTTGGTCGCTGAACCCATATGGGGTACGGCCGGATGCACCCCCCGAAGTCCCAAAGGGCCATTGAACACGCTTGGGTAGTTTCCGCTGTCTCCGGCTGCGATATGCCCCAGGAAGACCTCCTCGCCGTAGCCCTCCATCCGGAGAATGCCCTGGTGGCCTTCGCTGAAAAATACCTCGAAGATTCGGTGCGCCATCTCGAGTTCGGTCATGCCTTCACGAAGATAACCGGGCAACAGTTCCGTGAGACAGCGGTGATGTCGCCGGCCCGCCTCTCGAATCAGGTCGAGTTCCCGTTCCGATTTGGTCGCCCGCACCAGGGCCAGAATGCGATCGCCGGGAAGAAAGATATTTCCGGGAAGGTATTTCCGGAAGCTGTTGGAAAGGGCCCAGGACAGGCCGTTCATCTCGACGGCCGAGGTTGCCGGCAGCGGCGTTCCCGAGTCCTTAAGGATATCCGGCACTTCCCGATAGGAGTTGAAAGGAAAGACCCGAGACAGGGGAGATTCGATGAGGGCCCGTTCCACGCCCCGGCGGCAGAGCAGGATCGGCGGCGCGTCCAGGGGCAGCCAGAAGAGGCCGTTGGCGAAGGTCCCGGTAAGGTAATAGAGGTTCAGGCGGGAGAAGGCGACCAGACCGTCCGCCTCCGGCAGATGTTCACGGAGAAGGTTTCTGCAGCGGGTCCAGCGGGCTTCGAGCTCCTCCAGAGGTAGGGCGGCTTCCAAAGGCGATGCTCCTTGGGGGAATCCTGACGTTCCCGGGATTTCGGGAACCGCCTAAGTCTAACCGAAGCGGCCGCTCTTTTGTTGACACTCTTTCGGCCCCGCTGATATAGTGACCTTAACGTATCATGATTCATTGATGCATCGAGAGTGGAAAATCTGAGGAATCAATAAGGAGAAGAAGACCATGCTGGAAATTACCGGGGAGGCCGTGACCTTTCTCAAGAACTATATGGATGAACAGAATCTCGATTCCCCCTTAAGGGTCTTCAAGCAGAACGGTTGTGGCGGGGTGAGGTTGGCCCTGGCCCTGGACCAGGAGCAGCCCGGGGACAACACGTTCAGCGATTCGCCCATCACCTTCCTGGTGGACCCGGACCTCATGGCCGAATGTGGCGGGATCAAGATTGATTACCAGGAGCCCGACGGGAAGGGATGCGGCTGCAGCGGCGGCCTGTCCCTGACATCGACCAAGGCACTGGCGGCTCCCGAGGGAAGCGGGGGAGGCGGTTGCGCCTGCGGCTCCGGCGGGTGCGGTTGACCCTTCCGCCAGTAGACCTCTGAAACATTTCAGAACGGAAAGACCCTGCAGCACCGGCTGCAGGGTCTTCTTTCTTCGGCCCCCGGTTTGAGACGGGCTTCAGGTGGTCAGCGTTCGGTAGATCTCCGGAATGCGCACAGGCAGTTTTCGGACGTCGTCGATGAAGATGTAATTCACCTCCCCGTACATGTGGGAGATATAGTCCTGTGCATTCTGATCGATGGTGATACAGAAAGGATGTACCCCGGCCGCCTTGGCTTCGATGAGGGCATGCCGGGTGTCTTCGACCGCGTACCGTCCCTTGTAATCATCATAATCCTCGGGTTTGCCGTCTGACAGGGTGATGAGCAGCCGAACCCTGGCCTCCGCGTTCTGCAGCAAGCTGGTCAGGTGGCGGATGGGGGGTCCCATGCGGGTGTAATCCTTGGCCGAAACCGCCGCGATCCGGCCTTTGACCGTCTCACCGTAACGCTCATCCATGGCCTTAATCCGGTACAACTCGGACCGGGTTCGACGCATTCCTGAGAACCCGTTAATGGAATATCGATCTCCAAGAACATCGAGAGCTTCGCACATCAGGACCAGCGATTCCTTCAGGGCCGTGCTGATCCATCCTTCCGTGGAGGCGCTCATGTCCACGAGAAAGGCCGCGGCAATGCTGCGTTCATCGCGAACGAGACGGGTGAAGAGCCGATCCGAGGGCTCAAGGCCGGCGCGCATATCCGACAAGGCCTCCACGAGCGAATCCAGATCCACGTCATCCCCGTCCTTCTGGCGTTTCAGAAACCGGTCCTGTGTTCGCATAAGTTCAAACTGCCTTCGGAGCTGGGAGATCACGCCCCGGTATTTCTGCAGGGTGTCGGCCACAAAGGTGCCCCCCACCGGATCCAGGTTCTTTTCAATCAGCCGGCACCAGCTTTTCCGGAAACCCTGTCTCCTGAAATCCCACTCGTTATAAACGCATTCACCGGACAGCGGCTCTCCGCCGTTTTCCGCAGGGGCTTCAAAGCTCCCCCCCGACCGGCCGGCCATCTCAAGGGCCGAGGACACATACTCATCCGGAATCTCTCCGAGGTCCCTGGTGATTTCCTTTACGAGAGCTTTCATCTCTTCCGGGAGTTCAAAACGGTTCTCGCCGAGCTGAATGAACGTCCGGGTTTCGCCCACCTTTCTGCGTTCTTCCCGGTCCCTTGGCCGTCCTGGGATAATGGGCGTTGCCGTGAGCGGCTCTGCGTTCAGGGACGGGGATGCCCTTTCTTCCCGGGCATCCTCCGGGTCGGTTTCTTCCTTTTCACGGGACGTCTTCGCGAGAATGGCCGCCATCGTCTCAATGAAGATCTTCCGGGATTCCTCTCTTCTGGCATCGAGGGCCCCCTTGAGGGCCGCTGTGTCCATGTGGCCCTCGTAAAGAAGGGGTTCCCCGATAGCGGTTCCGGAAAGGTCTTCGAGGAAAGGATAGAGACGGAAGGTCGCTTTTATCGAATCGGCTACCGTACGTCCGGGCCGGCCGGCCTCTTCGAGTTCCCTTCGGCTGTGTTCGAAACACTTCTGTGCACCGACCGTAAGAGGAAGTTGCGGTTTCCGGTTCAGGATCCACTGGCGCATTGCTTCCAGCACCTGGTTTCGTTCTTCCTCCGGCAGCGGACGGGGTCTGAGTTCGAGAAGTCTTTGGCGAACGATATCCGTGTCCCGCATCAGACCGGGGAGATCGTTCCGCAGCAGGGCATCCAGGCGCGCAGTTTCCATGAGGTGATACAGGGTGAGGGCGAGCCGTGGTTCCGGAAAGCAATGAGACACGGTGTCGAGCCAGAATCGAGAGTCGTCCGGTGCAGGGCCTTCAGTAAGGCCTGACAGAATCTCCATAATGCTCTGGTTCCCCGGGTAGAAGGTTCCCTGCTCCATATAGGCACATTGCTGGGCGACAATGAGCCTG
>QJVM01000159.1 GCA_003235715.1 Nitrospirota bacterium | reverse complement strand
CCACTCGGGCTCTGAAGATTATAGACGGTCTGAGGGGGGCTGGGAAGGACCGTGGGCTAAGTCCTGCCTCTCAGGCCTCCACGATTTCGGCCGTGGAGAACTTTTTCGGCAGGGAGATGATGAACGTCGAGCCCACCTGGTCTTCGGCTTCTACCCGGATGTCTCCACCGTGCTTCTGGATGATGCTGTAACTGATGGAGAGACCAAGACCTGTCCCTTTTTCCTGTTTGGTGGAGAAGAAAGGTTCAAAGATACGGTTCCGGATGTTTTCAGGAATGCCCGGACCGGTATCCTGGAAACGGATAAAAACAGAATCCTCGTTGTGGTCCGTCGATATGGTCAACACGCCGCCCCCCTCCATGGCGAAAATGGCATTATTGATGATATTGATAAATACCTGCTGAAGCTGGTTTACGTCTGCCGCGATAGCAGGAAGGGCGCAGACTTTCTGCCGAATGGTCACCCGGTTTGCCTTCGCTTTGCTTTGAACGAGCGGAATAACAGTGCCGATAATGCTGCAGATATCGGTCTCGCGAATCTCCAGGGGTCTTCGCCTGGAAAACTCCAGGAGCTGACGTACGATCATCCGGGCACGAAGAGATTCCTGCTCGATAATTTCCAGGTCGTTTCGTATGGCGTCCAGGTCCTCCTCTTCCTTCAGCAACTCTGTATATCCCAGGATACTGGTCAGAGGATTATTAATCTCGTGGGCCACATTTGAGGCAAGTTCGCCAATGGCTGCAAGTTTTGTGGACTGAACCAGCTGGGCCTGCGCCTGACTGAGTTCATTCATCTGATTACGAAGATTCGCATACAGGCGGCGATTCTCGAACGCCACGGCAATCTGGTTTGCCAGAATGGACAGAACCTGGGCATCCTCGGAATGAAAGATTTCCTCTCGCTTGTTTGCAGCCCATATGGCTCCGATAACCCGACCCTGTCTCTGAATCCAGGAGAGAATAATATTGCGATGCTCCCTGGCGAGGGGCCAGCGCTCTTCAATCAGGTTATCGGCGGATGGATTGTTCGAAATGTATGTTCCATTTTCCGAGTTTTTGAACATGACCTTTACGGTCGTCTCCGGAAGAAGAAGCATACCTGCCTGACTCTCCGGAAGACCAAAGACCGGGAGACGATGCCGATAGGCCTTCAGCTCTTCGTCATAAAGGATGAGACCGCATTGCTCCACATTGAGAAGATTCGAGACATCGCCGGCCAATTCTCCGTAAAAATCGTGGCTGGTATCCCGGGTATCACTCACGGCATGGATGGAGAGCGTGATCCCGTACAGTCCAGAAAGCTGTCGGACGTAGGCCATGATTCGATCCTTGCTTTCCTGGAGGGCGAGCCGCATGTTATTGAAGCCGACAGCCAGTTCACCAAATTCGTTCTTGACGGAATAAGTGATGGGCTGCTGAAAATCACCCGCCGCCATACTGCGTGCGCCGTCCAGTAGTTGCTGTACAGGCTTGGTGATTCCTTTCGTTAACGAGATAGCAATTGTCAGCGCAATGAAGAAGGCTCCGACCAGGGTCCACAAGAGGATATTCTTGGAGTTGTCAATCTCCCGGATGGCACCGATCGTCCGATCGTGCAGCTTTCGTTGTGCTACAAAACTCATCTGCTGGGCTCGGCCCAACATCTGGTTCCCGATATCTGAGGCTTTGGCCATCTGGGCCAGGACCCGATCCCGGTCCGCCGACGTCGTGATGACCCGACTCAACTGGTACTTGTATTCAGCCAGCATGGGCTGAAGCCCGTCGATCTGCTCCTGGATATGCGGGAGATGATGACAGTTCTGACAACGCTCAACGGCTTCTTCCAGCCGGGCGACGTGTTCCACGACCGAATCGAGTTCCTCTCCAAAGATAGTGTTAACGGTATAAAGGTCGGACTGAACCGTCTGGATACTGATGATCAGGTCCTCCCGCATGATCTCCACCTGGTGAAGGTTAACCAGCGAGTTCAGCTGGCTGGACGTTGCACTGATGTAATAGGTCGAGAACCCGGCCCCGATGGTAAACAGGGCGAACAGGAAAAAGAGTGAGAGGATAATACGTTTTCTCATTCGTTGATGTAGTTGTAGTCCTTGATGGAAATTCCCGCTTTTCTGGCAAGAACTCTTACGGGTTCATAATCCTGAACCGAGGTTTCAACGAACCGTAGAGCGCCATAGTGTTCCAGGACTTGACGACCCTCAGGGTCCTTATCCATTTCCAGGAGGAGCCTCTTCAGGCTGTCGCGAATCGCCGGGTCGATGTCCGGCCTCAGACAGAGCCCGTTTGAGGGAACCCGATCCGAAGTGAACAGCACCTTGAGGTTTTGAGCGATATCGGGGCGACTCTTCAGAACCCGGTCATAAACCGTATTCTTGGCCGCGCCTACATCCGCCTGCCTGTTGAAAACCTCCAGCACGGTCGCATCATGGCTCCCGGAGAAAAAGGTTTCCGAGAAGAAGGCCTTTAAATCGAACACACCGTTCTCCCTCAATTCCGCCATCGGGAATATATAGCCAGCGGTGGTGGCCCGTTCAACAAAAGCAAAACGCTTGCCTTTCATATCGGCTACCGTATTTATACCGCTGTCGTTTCGGGCAAAGATGATGCCATAGTACGTGGACTCCCCGTCGGGATTGACGGGTCTAACAAGGGGGACGACCCCCAGTTTTTCGATGGCCATGGCCCCTGTAAACGAACCGAAGAATGCTCCGTCCATTCCGACCGAGCGGAATTTTTGAATGATATTTCCGTAGCGGCTCAAAATAGTCAGATGCACCTCAATACCGGTGTTCTTCTGAATATATTGGGCGAGCGGCTGGAATCGCTGCATCTGCTGAAAGACGTTCATCTCGGGAATGAGGCCGATAAGAATACGTGAGGGGGCCGGAGGCCGGTCTGCGGCCTCCGAGGCCGGGGGGAAGCCAAGGAATCCGAAGAAGGCCACGGTTAATGTCAAAAAGAGGCGAAGAACGACCGCGTTGAGCTGCGGGGCTTTGGATGTTGGGCTGGGCCTCTTTGGCCTGGCGAGGGAGGTGAAACCAAACATGGCGGAACCTCTAACGTCATTACAGACGTATAATTTAACGGTTTAGTTGCATATTATAACGTTTAACCTTCTGCGGTTTGTATCCCATATCGGTAGAGACCCCCCATTCCCTTATGCCCGGATCCGCCGTAGAATAATTAGGACGGGGATTGTCGGACTTTTGCGATACGCAGGTCCGCCCCAATAAACTTCAGGGAGGCATTGTTGTCATGGGAAAAGAGGTTATAAAGGCGACAGGCATGTCCTGTCAGCACTGCGTCATGAGAGTAACCAAGGGCCTTAAAAGCCTTCAGGGCGTAGGGGACGTTTCAGTAAATCTTCCCACAGGAGAGATTACCGTGGATGTGGAGGAGGGAAAGGTATCAAGGGCCCAGCTCGAAGATGCGGTGGCGAAGTCAGGCTATCAGGTTGTGAAATAAGAGAAAATCAATAGGAGAAGAAGGGGGTGGAGTTCAGTGGCCCGCCCCTTCTTCATCCCAGGCAGGCACGGTTAGACCCTCGCTCTGGAGGAAGTCATCCACTTCTTTACAATAGACTCGGAGACAAGCATCGGTTTCGGCTTCAAAACGAAGAACGATGACCGGCTGGGTATTTGATACCCGAATAAGGCCCCAGCCCTTATCAAACAGGATGCGGACGCCGTCCACCGTGATGGTTTCATACAGCTTCGAGAAATGCGAGACGGCGCGTTCCACGATTCCAAACTTGATATTGTCCGCACATTCGACCCGGATTTCCGGTGTGGATACGGCCGGGGGCAGGCCGGAAAGCATGGAAGACAGGGGGGCCCCTTCCCGATCCGAAAGAATTTCCAGCAGTCGGAGCGTGGCGTAAGCGGCGTCGTCGAAGCCGTAATACCGATCCCGGAAGAAGATGTGACCGCTCATCTCACCGGCCAAAAGCGCATCTTCCGTCTTGAGTTTGTCCTTTATCAGGGAGTGCCCGGTTTTCCACATGATGGGGCGACCCCCGTGGGCTAAGATATCGTCATACATCCTCTGGGAGCATTTAACCTCTCCAATGATGGCCGCGCCCGGGTATTTTGCGAGAATGTGGCGCGAATACAGGACCATCAGCATATCTCCAAAAATCACCTCCCCTCGCTCGTCCACGACTCCGATCCGGTCGGCATCTCCGTCGTAGGCCACGCCGACGTCAAGATGTCGGGAGGTGACCAGATTCTGCAAGGCTCCCAGATTCCGAACCACGGTCGGGTCGGGATGGTGATTTGGGAAGTTACCATCCGGTTCCGAGAAAATCGGATGAATTTCGCATCCGGCGTTGTCCAAAAGGGCCAGCGTGGTAATCGCTCCCGTTCCGTTGCCAAAGTCCACTCCAATCCTGAGACCCGGCCGAATGGAGGCCCGTTTCCCCAGATCGGCCCAGTAGGCAGGTTTTACATCCTTTTCAAGCACTTTGCCCGTGCCTGACTCGAAGTCCTCGGCTTCAATAATCCTCGCAATATTCTGAATTTCCTCGCCATGAATCGTGTCTTTGCCGATCATGACCTTGAATCCGTTCATTTCGGGCGGGTTATGGCTGCCCGTTACCATAACCCCACCGTCCATATCCAGGGTGAACACCGTGTGATATAGAAGCGGGGTTGTCGAAAGGCCGATGTCGGTGACCTCTACGCCCGAGGAGACCAGGCCAGTAACCAATGCGTCCCTGAGGTCCTGGGACGAAAGCCGGCAGTCACGACCCACGGCCAGCCGGTTTCCTTTCTTCCGGCGAACCATGGTGCCAATGGCGGCGCCGATGGACCGGGCGGTTTCAGTGGTCAAGTCCTCATGGGCTGTTCCACGAATATCGTACTGTCTGAAGATATGGCCGTTCACGGGTGCCTCCTTGTTCGAATCCGGAACGGGCGTCGAAGATTCATGGAACCCATATGGATTGCCAGCTCCTGCCGTATGTTGAACGACTTCGAATCGACGCCTGCTAAGAGTGGGGGTGGTGCCCAGGGACGGAATTGAACCGCCGACACGAGGATTTTCAGGCCCCATCCCTCTGCAATATTATTCTTATTACTTAGGGGGTTATATTACTTTTTAGGTGGACGCTGTGTCCACTGTTACCCATTCTTGGACACACTTTCAAGATATTCCGAAATCTTGAATTTCGTACTTTCTCCTAACCTTTGAGGGAACAACCCACAAACGGCCAGCGTTGTCTATCCAGG
>QJVM01000053.1 GCA_003235715.1 Nitrospirota bacterium | reverse complement strand
TTTGCAGGAAAATTTGCCGAGTTTTTGAGGGTCAGCCCGGAAGGAGAGGTTCTGGACAAAAGGCGCATCTCGTGGGGACGTACCTCGCTCCAGCCGATCGTCCTGCCGCTCGACCGGGAAAGGGCCTTGGCTCTGCTGCGGTATGCGGGCGACCCGCCGGCCCGTATTCTTGAGTCACACACGGTTGATGGTGGAAGAACCTGGGATGCGGTCCAGAAGCTCGACCTGCCAAATCCCAATGCTGCCATCAGCGGAGTCAGGACCCCTAGTGGGAGGATGCTTCTCGTCTATAACGATCTCGAAAAGGACCGTCATAACCTGTCGCTGGCTCTATCTGTAGACAATGGCCTGGCGTGGACGCGGATGCATATCATCGAGGACGACTTTGTTGCTCCCGCCGGAAGACGCCGTAGCGAGTTTTCCTATCCCTACGTCATCCAGTCATCGTCCGGGACGTTTCACCTTGTCTACACCTGGCAGAAGAGCCGCATCAAGCACGTGGCTTTCAACGAGGCGTGGCTCGACCGTGCGGCGGAAAGGGGTCGAAACCTGAAGGAAGACAGGCCACGGGACGAAGGAGGGGCGAGGGGTGGTTGAGATTCGTGATGTGGATCTGGGTTGGGGGGCACCCTTTGTGGTGGCGGGTTGGGCGGTTGCCGTTTCATTAAACAGGTTGGGTCTTCGGAGTCCACGCCTGCTCGGGGCCTCGGTCGTGGCCATCTGGTTGACGCTCTTGCTCCCGGTGGGGGAGGTGCCGCTCCATGGTCTGATTCGTGGTGTTATGGGCGACCTGAGCGTGACGAGCCTTGTCCTTCTTGCAGCCGGTTTATTTTCGAGAGTTACCGGGCGAATGCTCCTGGCAAGGCAAGGCACGTATTGGATCATGGCCACCGCCCTCGTCGCCGGAGGCCTGTTTTATCCGTTTGCTCTTGGCGTGGGTTCTTTTGACCCATACCGTCTCGGCTATGGGGCGGAGGGGGTTGGCATGGGGGGAACCCTTCTGGCTCTTCTGTTGTGGTTGAAAGGGCACCGTACGGCCGGTTTCATTATTGCTACGGCGATCCTCGCCTGGGGAACCGGTTTGCTTGAATCGTCGAATCTGTGGGATTATCTCCTGGACCCATGGTTGGTCCTGGCTTCGATGCTGATTCTGGGTATGGGAAGCATGCGCCCCGTGCGTTGCCGAGGCACGGAACGGGAAATTACGGCAGGGCCGTGAGATCGTGAACGAGAGTATTCTGCTCTGGATTAATCAGGGTTGGGCCCATCCGTGGCTTGACACATTTTTTATATGGGTATCCAGCCGGGAACTCTTCGCTTTTCCCCTCATGGTGATTATTCTGGCCTTATTGGTTCTTAGGAGGGGAAAGACCGGTCTGAAGGTCTGGGTGTTGCTTCTTATCACCATCGGCGTCGGAGATGCCCTTGGCGGGTGGTTGAAGGGGTTGATTGGTCAGGCGCGACCCTGTCTGGACTTATGGGAGCACATTCGGCGACCCGGGAAACTGGGGTCTCAGCCCTGTAGCCACGGGACCGATGGGATGCCGTCGAACCATGCACTTAATTTCTTTGTCATCGCCACGTTCATGGGGATCCTCACTGGTTCGTGGGTGTGGGGGGGGAGTTTGATAGTGGTCGCCTTGATGGTGGGGCTGTCGCGCGTCTACCTCGGGGTACATTATCCGCTTCAGGTGCTGGCTGGTGCGGTCCTGGGATCGATGACGGGGGGACTCTCAGGCTGGCTCGGCCGTCGATATCTCGGTTACGAGAGAGTGTCTGAGCCGAGAGGTCGAGATGAAGAGCCTGCAGACCGGACGCCCCAGGAGTAGCCCCCGGTCTGCAGGTACCCTTCCGATATCAGTGTTTTCCGTGGATCAAAATGGGAAGGCACCGCACACAGACGTACTTTTCTTGACCCTTTTCCTCGCATTTAAGAAGCACCCGGTCATCGCTCGAGGTGCCACAGTGAAAACAGGTATTGGACTTGCTCATACCTTCTCCTTTTCCGCGAGGGCGTTGATTTCGTTGACGAGTTGGTCAGGGTCCACGTTATGCATCATGGCCCCGAAGGAGAGTTCCTCCACATTGATTCCCGGGCAGGTAAAGCAACCGTCACCGAAGTATTTCTTGATGACCGCTTCCGCACCAGGGACATTTCTGATGACGTCTCCGATGATACTGTTCCTTTCAGCCTTGGTGGTTGTCATGATGACCTCCTCTGCTCCTCTGTTAACTTGAATTTCAGCCTTATGTCACTATTCTGGGACATTCAGGGCGACCGAGGCTATGATCCGCATCATAGGGTGCTCGTGTTCAACTCGCGGGTTTGATGGGCGGTACTTTCTTGGCCTCGGCCACCGTCATTCCGATATTGAAAGCGAACATCGCCACCCCCACCAGGGTTGCGATCGCAGAAATCAAAAGAACCGTCTGGCCCGTCTCCGGGGCCAAGTCCTTGCCTATCATTGACCATCCGACTCCCATTCCCAGGAGTCCCAGGCTCGAGAACCAGAACTGGATGTTCTGTATCGCCACACTGTAGATATACCGCCCGCTGAATTTGGGGAGAATATGATAGCCCACACCGTAGATCATCATGGACATCCAGCCCAGAAGGTTGAAGTGGACGTGAGTGGCTTTGTAGTAAACCTTCCACTCCGGGGCTACCACCATGCCGATCCCCAGGATATTGGCCAAAACAAAGAAGAACAGGCTCAGGCGAATGTACCAGACGACGTACTTATCCATAAATTAATTCCTCCTTGGTGCTCAAGCCGGAGAACCCGGGCTGGTGATAAAGCCTCGGGCTCCTCCCGCACCGGCAAATTCAAACGCTTTCAACCGCCTTGACTTCGGGGATGGCTTGCTTCAGCCGCGCCTCGATGCCTTGTTTCAGGGTCATCTGTGACATGGCGCAACCTTTACATCTGCCCATGAGACGAACCCTGACGACGTTGTCCTCTCCCACATCCACCAGGGTTACGTCACCGCCATCTCTCTGGAGCGCGGGACGAATCGCGGCCAGGACCTCTTCTACCGTAGAGCGATCAATCATGGGACCTCCTTAACAATGGCCGGCTTTGCCTTCATGGAACCATGATAGCCGGGGCGAGGGCCCGAATCAATGATTTGGGTCATAAACAGGGAGTCAATATCCTGCGCACGAAGGTCTATTTCGGACCTGGACAACGTTAATGGCCTTTTTGGGTGTCGGAGTCGGCATGCAAAGGGTCTGGGGCGGGCCCGGTCCAGGCGAAGGGAGCGCTCCGGTACCCTAGCCTGTGGGAGGGGGCTAGGACAAGGCATCCGACTTGACGCACCGACTCCGGTCCGCTAATCTCATTTGTCGTTGGCTGAGCAACGGCGGCGGTTGACTGTGCTTGCCGGTGATACGGGCGATATCCTTGGATATCCTCTTTCCGCACCGTGGAGCGATATTCCGGAAATGGTTTTGTATCCGGAAATCCTGGCGTGATAGAGGCCAGGTCAGCCGTGCAGGTATAGTCCGTTTGCTGGAGAAAACATGACCCGGACCGGCAGGAAACTTCGCAGACTCATTTTCGGTAATCATATTGTGCGGGACCGCTTCAGTCTGTACCGCCGCTTGGGGTTGAGGCTTCTTCTCAACTATGTCAACCACATTGATCGTAAATTGATCGTCTATGAACCGTACGAACGTGACGAACTGGCCCATTTCAGGGAGGCCTTGAATCGGGAAAGAATTGACGTTTTCCTTGACATCGGAGCCAATATCGGAATCTATTCCCTTTTAGCTGCAAGGGCGCCAAGGGTGGGGGAGATTCTTTCGTTTGAGCCTGACCCCCCAAACTATTGTCAGCTGAATGCCAACGTGCTTCTGAACCGCTATACCGGGAAAATTGCGGTTTACCGCTACGGCCTCAGCGACATAAACGGTGAGATTGGCTTCCTTCAGGAAAGAGGAGGAAGTACTGGAAAGTCGCGAGTGGAGGATACCTCACCCTCGTCCACGAAGATGGAGCGCTATCAAAGGACAACGGTCCGCGTCAGACGGTTTGACGATCATTTCCATTACCTGAATCGTCAGGCCTTTGTGAAGATTGATGTGGAGGGACATGAGCTGCGTGTGCTGGAAGGGATGAGGACGTTTCTCGGAACGAATCGCTGTATGGTTCAGGTGGAATTGTTCGAGGAAAATTACGATCCTTTTTTCAGATCCATCAGCGGTTTGGGCTATAAGAAGACTCTGGAGTTCGGTGACAACCGGATATTTGTGAATGGATAGATATTATCTGGTGTGACTGGAATATGGGAGACCATTTACCTATGAACAGGAGCGAACGCCGCATCGTCATCGCCAGCGTCATTGTGAGTGTCCTGTTTTCGGGTCTGGCCATCTTTCTGGACAGCACCATCAATCCGGATGGCTACCTGTACCTGAAGTCCGCGGAGCATCTTCTTCAGGGCAATGTGGAAGACAGCCTGACCTTGTACGGGTGGCCCTTTTATTCAGGACTGATAGCCGCTGTGGCGTGGGTGACCGGCCTTGACCCGGAATACGCGGCATATGCAATAAACACGGCTTGTTTCGCTCTGCTTACGATTTCCTTTCTTTCCTCGATCAAGATATCTGGGGGAGGGCGGGAGGAACTCCTTTGCGGCGCGATCCTGTTGCTTTCTCACCCCGGATGGAACCGGGCATACCGCAGTTATATCATGCGTGACGCAGGGTACTGGGCCTTCTTTATGCTTGGTTTCTTGTACTTCGTAAGATACTGGAAGGGCGGGCGAACGCGACATGCCTGGTTCTGGGGGGGGGCCATGTTCGCAGCCTCCTTGTTTCGAATCGAAGGAATGGTCTTTCTTGCGGCGGCCCCGCTGGTCCTCTTGATACGACCCGAAACACCATTCAGGGGCCGCCTGCGGTTGCTTGTCCAGGCATGGTTCGTCCCGATGCTGGGTGCCTCGGCTCTTCTTGTTGTTCTTCTCAAGCGAGGAGGAGAGGCGTCCACGATACTGGGCCGAATCCCGGAATTCATGGACTTCTTCCAGGATTCGGTTCTGGGCCTGAAGGATATGCTGCAGGTTAAGGGAAACGCTCTCAGAGAAGCTTTCTTTACGGGAATCGCACGAGACTATTCCCGCGATTATGCCATTCCTGCCGCGATTTCGGTTCTGGGGGTCGTCATCCTGATGGAAATTGTGGGAGCGCTTACTCCGGTCTATCTCGTTCCGCTTGGCTATGGGCTCCACAGACCGGTCTGGCGCCGGATGACGGCAAATCCGGTGGTTGTGTGGTTTGGTTTCGTGAACCTG
>QJVM01000247.1 GCA_003235715.1 Nitrospirota bacterium | reverse complement strand
GGGGACCTCCTTTTTCTTTTCAGACCATAACCGCTGATGGTTCGGCGGGCGCCGGACGCTCGACGGCACGCAACTTGGCGCTCCTGGCTCTTGGATTTCTCCTACATTCATCCCGGGACGGCGTTACAGGTTTGGGGGTGAGTATCTTCATCCCTTCTGACCGGGCCTCACGAAACGTGTCCTTGACGATCCGGTCTTCCAGGGAGTGATAGCTGATCACACACAGACGGCCGCCGATCCGGAGCAGCGACAGGGCACCCCGGAGTGCCGTGGTCAAAACCTCAAGTTCTCGATTCACAGCGATCCGCAGGGCCTGGAACGTCCGTGTGGCGGGATGCGCCCGGCCTCGCCTGCCCAGAACGCCCAGCACCACGGAAGCCAGGTCTCGCGCCGTCCGAATGGGTCGGGCCCGGACAAGGGCCCGGGCCACGGCCCGGGAACGGTGTTCCTCGCCGAAGCGGTACAAAAGGTCGGCCAGTTTCTTCTCCGGCAGGCGGTTCACCAGGTCCGCTGCCGTCAGTTCCTGCGATCGATCCATCCGCATATCGAGACCGGCATGGCTCTGAAATCCAAACCCCCGATCGTCAGACAGGAGTTGATGCGTGGAGACGCCAAGGTCCAGGAGAACGCCGTCCGCCGCGTCTGCCTTCAACTCGCCGGCAATGGCTTGAATCGCTTCAAAATTACCTTTCACCAGTTCCACGTTTGCAAAATCCTTAAGCGCCGCTCTCGCGGCTGCCAACGCATCATCATCCTGGTCGATGCCAATCAGATGTCCCGTTCCGTGCAGCCGTTCTGCGATGGCGTAACTGTGCCCCCCGAATCCGACCGTGGCATCGATATAGGTGCCGCCTCTTTTCACGTCGAGATACCCGAGAACCTCATCCAGGAGTACCGGAACATGTTCGATCAAATCTGTCCGCCGAGTTGGGTAATAGCCTCTTCCACAGAACCAAGGTCCGCTTCCCTCATACGGGCTTCATAGGCGGTCTTTTCCCAGATCTCGATCTTGTTCACAAGACCCAGAAGGACCACCTGGCCGCTTCCGTTCATTCCCGCCCATTCACGATGGCTGGGGGGCAAAAGGATGCGCCCCTGTTTGTCACAGGCACACTCTTCGGCCGAGCTGATGAAATGCCGGAAGTACTGTTTCACCGCCGTGTTTGTTGACTGCATGGCTGAGGCCGCCACTTCGATCTGCTCCCATTCCTCGAGCGGATAGGCCCTCAGGCAAGGGTCGAATACCGTGGCCAGCATGAGGCGCGCCTCGCCGAACCGGTTTACGAGAACCTCTCTGAAAGGCGCAGGGACGTTGACCCTCCCCTTCGCGTCAATGGAAAGGTAATGCCGCCCCCTGAACACCCCTGTTCCGCTACTATTACCCACCATTCCCCACCTTTTACCACCAGAGTTTCAACTAAGTTAATCGGATTGTCAAGGGGGAACCTTTAGTCGATCAATATGTAGGGCCTTGATATACAACAAGCCCTATATATGGGGAAGTTATCTTTTCCGGCAGACAAGACCGACTGGTGGGAGCAAACCGGTGATAGTTAAGATCTGAACGCTCGTCAAATCAATGGCGCGGATGCGCAAGACGAGTGCCAGGGGGATGACGGCGACGACGGCAGCATGGTAATTCAGGAGGAAACCACAGACCACAGCCTGTCCAGTGCCGTCCAGAGCTCTGAGGCAGGTACCCGGCTGACCTCAATGCTGTCTGACGCGGTATGCCCATCCGTTTCAATACGGGCAGATTCGACGTTCAGACCCGTCTCGTAAAGAACGCCCATAACGTCCGCAAGCAGTCCGGGTCTATCACTGCACAGAAGCCCGATAAGGGTGGTCCGCTCGGTACTCTCGTTATCAAGCGTGATATGAGGAGGGAGCGGCGACCGGCGGCGAGGCCTCCCGCCAGAGGAGGGACACCATCCGCTCCTGTACACGGTGTCCAGGTCCTGAGCCAGTTTTTCCGTCAGTCCGGGCCAGTCCGCCTTGGACCAGTCCGAGACCAGAAAACGGTCAATGACCCTCCCTTCGCGGCCGGTGAAAATCAGGGCCCTGAGAATGTTCAGCGCGTTCGTAGCAAACACGGCAGCGAGGCTCCCGAGGAGCCCGGGTCTGTCCGTGGCCCCAATGGTCACCTCCATGCAGTCAAGGTCGGTGAGTTTCTGGAACCGCACGGCAATCCCTTCAGGGCCCGCTTTTCTGAGAAGCCGCAGGTCTTCAACAATTCCGGCGTCGTCCGCAGACCTGAGATAGCGAGGAGGAAATCCGTCAAGGTGGCGTTCCAGTTCCTCGGGCGTCACGTCGGGACATCCTCGGACGTGGTCCAGCAAGGCGCCCTTCCGCTCGCCGCTCCACTCGCCTCTGAAATAGCGAAGAGACCGGTTGAACAGGGTGCGTACAAGGTACCCCCTCCACTCGGACCAGTATCCGGGCCGGACCGCACTGATATCCGCATAAGTCATCAGGTACAGGTACTTCAGGTTCTGCTCATTGTCGACATCGGTCGTGAATTCCATGATGGTGCGGGGATCGTCCATATCCCTCTTTTGCGCGGTCTGGGACATCAGCAGGTGGCTCTTGACCAGGAATTCAACCAGAGGTCGGTCCGCGGTCGGCAGGCCCAGCCGGTCCAGAACGCTCCAGAGATCCACGTGATGATGGCCGTAGGCGCCCGTTCCCGCCTTCCCGGCATCGTGAAGCAGGATGGCCAGATGAAGCAGCTCCTTTCGGGTGCATTCCGCATAAAGGGTTTTCAGATCCGCCGGACCCGGATGGGTCCGGTCGTTGAGGCGGTCGAGGTTTCGAAGGGCATGCAGCGTATGCTCGTCCACCGTATAGGCGTGATAGGGTTCCCTCACTACAAGGGCCCGCAGGCGGCCGAATTCCGGAAGATACTTCCCAAGGAATCCCATGTCGTTCATCTCGCGCAGCACCGGGTAGGCCCTCTGGTCACGGAGAATTCTCAGGAAGGCCTCGGCCGTCTGCGGGTCGGACCGCATGCTCCCGCTGACCAGCCGCATGTTCCCCCGAAGGACGGCCTTCAACCCCCGGCTCATGGGCGCCTTCACCCTGACCCGGTGATGGAACGCGTCCATCATGAGATGGGGCGTTTTCGAGAGGGACTCGGGCTTTTCTGCCACCAGATATCCCTTTATGATTTTGAAGGGAGGCGATACCCGCTCGGTCCGGAACCAGGAAGGGCCGCCAATCTTTCCAAAGATCTTCCACACGGCCTGTTCGATCAACTCCCCGGAGATATCCGAAATCTCCCGGGCGTGCAGATAGTACCGCCGCATGAGACGCTCTTCGGGAGACAGACCGTAACGCGGCTGAAACCCGAAGGCTCGCGCCAGTCTCGGCTGATTTTCGAAGTCGAGGGTATCGTGCTTCCGCCGGGTCTCCAGATGCAGCCGAACCCGGATCCGTTCCAGGTAGTCGTAGGCCGCATAAAGCTTGATCACCTGCCTTCGGTCCAGGAGTTGGTCGATACCCAGAAATCCTTCCACGCCAAAAGCCACACGGGAAAGCCAGAAAGCCGTGTGAACGTCACGCAATCCGCCCTCCCCTTCCTTTACATGCGGCTCCAGCAGGAACGCCGTGGCTCCGTAGGACCGGCGCCTCTTTTCGTGCTCCTTCAGTTTCTTCTGAACAAAGGTTCTCGCGCCGGAGCGAAGCAGCTTCGGCATCACGTCTTCCCGGAAGGCCCGGTCCACATCCGGGTTTCCGGACAGAAAGCGGGATTCGAGCATGGCCGTCCGGGCATCGGTATCGGACAACCCGACGTCGAGACAGTCCCGAAAGCTCCGGACCGAATACCCGACCTCGAATCCCCCGTCCCACAGGGCATAGACGACGGCCCGCGCATGCTCCGCCGCCCGGGCACTGGGCTTCCCCCTTGTGAGAAACAGGATGTCGATGTCGGAGAAGGGCGCCATCTCGGCCCGGCCGTATCCTCCCACAGCATAGAGGGCCGCCTCCGATTCTCCGGCTGCCCAGGCCTTCCGAAGTTCGTGGTCGATCAGGCTGCTCATGGCCGCACAGAGACCCAGCCCGCTCCTTTCATCCTCGCTCAGGAGCGCAATCTTCTGACACAATTCCTGCGAAAGCTTCATCCCTTTGTCCCGGCCGGAACCCCTCTCTGTCAAAGAAAAGGCCCAGGACCTCCGCCCCGGGCCTTAAACCTCTGCAACCTCGGTCTCAAGTTCAGGCAGACTCCGCCTTCTTCTCATACAGAAGCATGGGCCGTTCCTTCTGGTCCACCACATCCTCGTTGATGATCACTTCGGTCACGTCCTTCTTGGACGGAATATCGTACATCAGTTCCAGCATCGCTTCCTCTAGGATGCTCCGCAGGCCTCGGGCCCCGGTCTTCCGCTCGATGGCCTTGCGCGCTATGGCTTTCAGCGCACCATCGGTAAACCGGAGTTTCACGTTCTCATAGGCCAGTAGCCTCTGATACTGTTTGATCAGCGCGCTTTTGGGGGTCTTCAGGACCTGGACCAGTTCCTCCTCCTCGAGATCGTTCAGAACCGCGATGACGGGGAGTCGGCCGACGAATTCCGGGATCAGGCCGTACTTCAGCAGGTCCCTCGCCTCGGCCTTCCTCATAATCTCGGCCGTCTCGAGATGGCTCCGGGACACCAGTTCCGTTCCAAACCCCACCGTCCGGCTTCCCAGTCGCCGGTCGATGATCTGGTCCAGCCCCACAAAGGCGCCTCCGCAGACGAAGAGGATGTTGGTGGTATCCACCTGCACGTACTCCTGCTGCGGATGCTTGCGTCCCCCCTGCGGCGGGATGTTCGCCACCGTTCCTTCTATAAGTTTCAGGAGGGCCTGCTGCACTCCTTCCCCGGATACGTCACGGGTGATGCTGACGTTCTCGGTCTTCCGGGCCACCTTGTCGATCTCATCGATATAGATGATGCCCCGCTGGGCCCGCTCGACATCGTAATCCGCCCGCTGAAGAAGCTTGAGGATGATATTCTCCACGTCCTCCCCTACGTAACCGGCTTCGGTCAGGGTCGTGGCGTCGGCAATGGCAAAGGGAACATCCAGGATTTTGGCCAGGGTCTGCGCCAGAAGCGTCTTGCCCGTTCCCGTGGGCCCGATGAGGAGAATATTGCTCTTCTGAATCTCCACATCTCCGGGTTCGCGTTCAAGAATCCGTTTGTAGTGGTTATAAACCGCGACGGAAAGAATCTTCTTGGACTGGTCCTGCCCGACCACATGGTCATCGAGAAGCTTTTTGATCTCGCGGGGGGTGGGCACCGTGGCCCCCATGGAGGTCGTTCCGGGCGC